>CAYTRP010000235.1:0-6109 GCA_964440195.1 uncultured Candidatus Sumerlaeota bacterium | reverse complement strand
TGCGGTGGTCATGCTGGTCGCGGCCTTTGCAATGCTGCTCACCATCAACCTCCTGCAGTGGTGGAGCGCGAGGTACCAGACATGAGCGCTTCCTCCATCGGGGGAGGGGTTCCCCGGGCGCACACCGAGCCCCTTGCGATCCGGGTCCTCCTTATCGGCATCGCGGTCGGCTTCCTTGGACTGTTCCTGATCCTGCCGCTCGTGTTGGTGTTCACCTATGCCTTCGCGGATGGAATTCATGCCTATCTTCGAGCCATCCGGGAGCCCGACTCGCTGTCGGCGATTCGGCTGACATTGCTGACGGTGCTGGTCGTCGTTCCCATCAACACGTTGTTTGGGGTCTGCGCGGCGTGGGCGATCGCCAAGTTTCGCTTCAAGGGGAAGAGCCTGCTGGTCACGCTCATCGACATGCCCTTTGCCATCTCTCCCGTGGTGGTGGGGACAATCTTCATCCTGCTGTTCGGCGCCCGGGGATGGCTGGGCCCCACTCTGTCGGAATGGGGGGTTTCCATCATCTTCACTCCCGCGGCGGTCGTGATCGTCACGCTGTTTGGAACCATGCCATTCGTGGTGCGCGAGTTGATTCCGCTCATGCAATCGCAGGGAACGGAGGAGGAACTGGCGGCCATTTCGCTGGGGGCGAATGGATGGCAGACGTTCCGCCGGGTCACGCTGCCGAACATCCGCTGGGGGCTGATCTACGGCATCATCCTCTGCAATGCCCGCGCGATGGGCGAGTTCGGGTCGGTGTTCGTGGTGTCGGGCCGGATCCGGGGCGAGACGAACACAATGTCGCTGCACGTGGAGGTGCTCTACAACGACTACATGATCACGGCGGCCTTTGCCATCGCGTCGTTGCTTGCGATGCTGGCCGTGGTGACACTCGTCGTCAAGACTGTTGTGGAATGGAAGATCGAGCGGGACGTGCGGCTCGGCTCGCTGGGTTACGGATCCGAGCCACAGGAAAGGGAATCGGCGCCATGAGCATCGAAGTCACCAACATTCACAAGACCTTCGGGGCGTTCAAGGCGCTGGACGGCGTCAGCCTCCACATTCCCGACGGCTCCCTGCTTGCGCTCCTGGGCCCGTCGGGCTCGGGCAAGACGACGCTGCTTCGCATCATCGCCGGCCTCGAGCAAGCGGACGCCAACAGCGGCCAGATCCGGTTCCACGGCAAGGACGTGATCCACAGAAGCGTCGGGCAGCGCCGCGTGGGCTTCGTGTTCCAGCACTATGCCCTCTTCAGGCACATGTCTGTCTTCGAGAACATCGCGTTTGGACTCCGTGTCCGCCCCCGGCGCATCCGCCCATCGCGCGAGGAGATCAGGGAGAAGGTTCACAAACTCCTGAGCCTTGTGCAACTCGAGAACCTTGCCGGGCGGTTTCCATCGCAGCTCTCGGGTGGACAGCGCCAGCGCGTGGCCCTTGCCCGGGCTCTCATCATCGAGCCGGAAGTGCTGCTGCTCGACGAACCCTTTGGGGCCCTCGACGCAAAGGTGCGGCGGGAGCTGAGAAGGTGGTTGAAGCAGTTGCACGACGAGATCCACGTCACCAGCCTGTTTGTCACGCACGACCAGGAAGAGGCGCTCGAAGTCGCCGACAGGGTGGTCATCATGGAGAAGGGGCGCGTCGAACAGGAGGGAACTCCCGAGGAGGTGTACGATCGTCCCGCATCGCCTTTCGTCTTCGAGTTCCTGGGCAGCGTGAATCTCTTCCACAGCCGGCTGTTTGGAGGGAAGGCGCACTTCGAGGGCTTTCCCATCTCGGGCGAGCACGAAGTGAAGGCCGCGGGGGAGACAGGGCGAGCCTACATCCGGCCGCAGGACTTCGAGGTTTCCACCCAGCCCCTGGGCGACTCCTCGTTTCCCGCGACCATCGATCATATCTCGCGTCTCGGCCCACTGATTCGACTGGAGCTTCGCACCCAGGTGTCGCGGCAGCCAGTGGAAGTGGAATTGTCGGCCGACGCCATCCAGACTCTCAATGTCGGCAAGGGCGACACTGTATACCTGCGGGCGAGAAAGCTCCGCATCTTCACCAACCCGGTCGGAGCTTCCTTGACGAGTTCCCAACTCTAGGCGGACAGGCGATGTTCTCCCGCAAGGCCAAATATGCACTGATTGCGGCAATTGCGCTCTCCGAGGGGGAGAGGAACCGCCACATGGTGATCGAGAAGATTGCCGCGGACCACAAACTCCCCCGAAAGTTCCTGGAAGCCATCCTGCTGGAGCTTCGACATGCGGGAATCCTGCAGAGCAAGAAGGGGCGCGGTGGGGGATATAGCCTGGCGCGGGATCCCCAGTCGATCTCGATGGCGGAGGTGATCCGCGCGATCGATGGTCCGCTCATACCATTCCGATGCATTGCCATCCGGGCGGACAAGACCTGCGAGGAGTGCACCGATGCGGAGACCTGTCCCATCGGAGCCGTCATGAGAAGCACCGAATCGGCGCTGCTCGCCGTCATTCAGCGGACTCGCCTGTCGGACTTGGTAGCCTCGAAGGCCATGCTGATGCGCCGCGCGTCCGCAGGCGCACCGGATTTCGAGATTTAGCTCGATCCAGATCCCTGTTTCTCGGTCCCCCTCGCCTGCCGCTTTCGGCGAGGCCTCATGGGGGGGGCTGTAAGGCATGTAAAATCAATCAAACAGACTCTCAACTGTCCTGTCTGGCGATTCTGCCGGATTCATAGTGGACAGCGAAAATCGCCATTGACTCGCCGAGCGCACAGGATGTTCCTTCCGCGCGTATTTGTTATACCAAACAAATCAAGCATATAGGTATCTAAATTATGCGCACAAAACTTTTCATCGCTATAGGCTGTGTTTTCGCGCTTATGGGTGGCTTTGCTTTGGCATCCGAAGGTTCCCCGGCGGGCGATCCGCCGGTCAGGCGTGTCGTCTGCCTTGGTGGAGCCCTCACGGAGACGGTCTTCGCCCTTGGTCTTGGAGACGAGGTGGTGGCGGTGGATGCCTCGAGCGCCTATCCAGAACAGGCGGGTCGTCTTGCGTCGCTGGGCTACTACCGTCAGGTCGGGGCCGAGGGCATTCTTTCGCTGCGCCCCACTCTGGTTCTGGCGTCGAGCGAGGCCGGTCCTCCGGCGACTTTCGAGCAGTTGCGCGCTGCCGGTGTGCAAGTAGTGCAGATCGAGCACGGTCACACCGCGAAGCAGACGCAACGGGCGATCCTGGAGCTGGGCGAGGTCCTGGAGAAGGAGGCCGAAGCCCTGCGCCTTGCCGAACGCGTCGGGCGGGAGTTGGAGTTTGCACAACGCATGGTTGCGACGGCCACGTCCTCCCCTCGCGTTCTCTTCATCTATGCGCGTGGCGGCGCGGTCATGAACGTCAGCGGCACCGGAACCGCCGCCGACGAGATGATTCGTCTGGCCGGTGGAGTCAATGCGATCTCCGGATACGAAGGCTTCCGCCCCTTGACGGCGGAGGCCCTGGTTGTCGCGAAGCCCGACGTTATTCTGTTGATGAACATGGGGCTCGAAAGCGTGGGAGGAGCGGAAGGGTTGCTGGAGGCCCCCGGCGTGACCCTGACGCCTGCCGGCATGAATCGCCGCATTGTGTCCATGGACGATCAGTTGCTTCTCGGTTTTGGGCCGCGATTGGGACTTGCCGTCTCCGAACTGGCGGTTCGTCTCCATCCCGAGTTATCGGAACTGGGAGGGAGCGAGTGATGGGGGCTCGCCTGAAGAGCTTGGAAGTGCCTGACCTGGGTCGATTCCCCGCACGCGTCGCGCAGTTGCCGCGGCATGAGATCCGTGCGCGCGCGATCCTCGCGGGGATTGCCTTGCTGGTCCTGTGCGGGACGATCGCGAGTCTTGGGCAGGGTGCTGTCCGGGTGGGATGGGCGGAGGTTCTTGCCATCCTGCTGTCGAAGGTGGGTGTGGTGTCGGGCGAGCTGGACAGCGTCGCGACGTCGGTCATCTGGCAGATTCGTCTTCCTCGCGTGCTGCTTGGCCTGGGCGTTGGGGCTGTCTTGGGCATCACGGGCGCGGTGACACAGGGGCTGTTTCGCAATCCCTTGGCGGATCCCGGCCTGCTGGGCACCTCCGCCGGGGCGGCGTTGGCCGTGGTGTTCCTCATTGTCCTTGGCGGGAGGTTTATTCCGGGATTTCCGGCAAGCGCGGGGAGCTTCGCGCTGCCCGTGGCTGCCTTCTGCGGCGCGCTGGTGGCGACGGGGCTTGTACAGGTGCTTGCCCGCGTCAATGGGGGCACTCCGGTCGCCACGCTGTTGTTGTCGGGCATTGTTCTGAACTCCTTTGCCGGCGCGATGACGGCTCTGCTGGTCTTTGTCGCCAGCGATGCGCAGTTGCGCGCCGTGACTTTTTGGACCTTGGGAAGCTTGGGAGGAGCGTCGTGGAAGACGCTGGGGATGGCCCTGCCGATGACATTCCTTTCGGTTGTGTTGCTGCTTCCCGCCTGGCGTGTCCTGAATGCCATGCTGCTGGGCGAGTGCGAGGCAGGCCATCTGGGGTTTCGCGTGGAGCGCGCGAAGTTGTTGTTGATATTGGCCGTGGCAATGGGCGTTGGCGCGGCGGTCTCCATGACGGGTGTCATTGGGTTCGTGGGGTTGGTGGTGCCGCATGTGGTGCGATTGTTGTTGGGAGCCGATCATCGCTGGCTGTTGCCGGGATCCGCCCTCGTGGGCGCCCTGCTGTTGCTTGGGGCGGACATGCTGGCACGCACCGTCGCGGCACCGGCGGAACTTCCCATCGGCATTGTCACGGCCCTGCTGGGCGCGCCGTTCTTCCTTTGGCTGCTGCGCAAGTCGCAGCGGGAGGCCACATCATGAGTCTGCGGGCGGATGGTGTGAGCGTGCACATCGGCGGGAGCAGGCTCCTGCACCGTGTGGACTTTGAAGCAGTACCTGGCGAGGTGGCTGCGATCCTTGGTCCCAACGGCGCTGGCAAGTCCACGCTTCTGCGGGTGTTGGCCGGAGAACGGCGCGCCCAGCAGGGCCGTGTCACCCTGGACGGGATCGAACTTCACGCCATTCCCGCGATGCAATTGGCGCGGCGGCGCGGCGTGCTGCCGCAGCTCAACCACCTTGCATTCCCCTTCCGCTCGCTGGAAGTGGTTTTGCTGGGCAGATCGCCGCACTCGGGGAGAAGCACCCGGCGGCAGGACGTCGCCGTCGCTTCGGCAGCGATGGAACTGACGGGTGTCCTCCATCTGGCCGACAGGATTTTCACCACGCTCTCCGGCGGCGAGCGCCAGCGTGTCCATCTGGCGAGGGTCCTGGCGCAGGTTTGGGAGGATTCCCCGGACAGCCGGGTCCTGTTGCTCGACGAACCGGTGTCCGCCCTTGATCTTGCCCATCAGCATGAAGTGTTGGCGCTGGCGCAGCGGTGCGCCGGCCAGGGTTTTGCCGTCATGATTGTCCTGCACGACTTGAACCTCGCGGGGCGATTCGCCGACAAGGCGACGCTGCTCCACCAGGGGCGCGTCGTCGCCCACGGCAGGCCCGGCGATGTCCTTACGTCGGAGAACATCCAATCGGTCTATGGTGTCCGCACCAGCATCTGCCGTCATCCGGAGGCAAACTGTCCCTGGATACTGACGCTTGGGCGGTATTGTGGAAGAGAGGAGGGAGCCGGCGAACGATCGGCTCCCTCTGTCTTTTGAGTTTTTTTGCCCTTGGGCATTGATATGCCAATAAGGGCTTTGAGTGGCCAATTCAATGTCAGGAGATTAAAATGAAGAGTCAGTCAGCCGCATTTGCGGCCCGCATTCTCGCCCTGGCCGCGGGGAGTGTCCTACTCTCTCCCGGTCTGGCTTCGGCACAGATGGTCTTCGACTTCGAGGCACCGGAGCAGTTGCTCAATTCACCAATCGTCAGCGGCGATGTGGCGAACTTCATCGCCACCACCGAGCACGCGCTCTCGGCGGATCACTCCATCCGGTTCGACTACTCCGTGCCGGACGCGTTTCAGTCATGGACGTACGACCTGCCATTCGAGATGGAGAACGGCACGTTGTCCATCTGGTTCCACGACGCGGTGGGGGGGAACGCGGACTTCAACAAGTTTGGGGGTTCGATCATCCTGGAGGACGCCGGCGATCCGAGGAATTTCCTCGCCGTCGAAATCTGGAACGCGC
>CAYTRP010000234.1:0-6119 GCA_964440195.1 uncultured Candidatus Sumerlaeota bacterium | reverse complement strand
ACTTCTTTTTGCAGGTGGGCGTATTCGGGACCGAGGATCGCCAGGAATACGCCCGGGAAGCGAAAGGCGATGGCGACGATGATCGTCGCGACAACCACGGGATAGGTGGTCGCGAGCAGGTATCGCCGCGCGAGTTTTTCCCGGGGGGTTTGCGCGATCCAGGGAATCACCATCATGCTGTGAATGGTTGTGATGAAGAGGAGCAGATAGGCCAGACGGCCAAGAGCGCTGATCTCGGCGATTTCGTTGGAGGAACCGAAAAGAGATACCAGGATGACAAGGATGTTTCCTTGGAACAGACTGAACAGGTACATGGGAATGGCGGGAGCAAGATAGCCGAGCATGCGCCGGTTGAATTCGGGTTCGGCACGCTTGGTTTTCACGCAGAATCGAGCGGAGCGCCGGCGCATGGTGAGTCCGACGGCGAAGGCCGTGGCCAACTGGGTGGCCAGGGCGGAAATGACTCCAAGCATGCCGATGACCCAGAAGCCAACGAAGACAAGAATCTGGCACAGGCCACCGATGATATGGGCGGGATAAATATCGGTTGCCCGGAGATGCATTCTGAGGGGGACGGTGTAGCACTTCAGCCGCCCTTGGGCAAAAGCGGTGGCGACGATAATCAGCCCCATCGGAATGAGGATGTGATAGGGCCACTCCTGGCGGCGGCCCAGGAGCATGATCGCCAACACGGCCATGGGGCCAAAAACGAGAAGGAGGCGATCGCGAAAAAAACAGGCGGAGGCGACGTATCGTCCGATCAGGGTGCGGTCGTGAATGCGATCGGCGACAAGGGCGATGATCGCGGGGGCGAAGGCGAACTCGATCAGGCCCTCAAGAACCGAAAGCACCGCGCTGCCAAGGGTGAATTGGGCAAAGACCTCCTTGGAAAAGTAGCGGATGAGAATGAGGTTGGCCAGGATGTCCAGAATCTGAACGACCGCCTGGCCCCCGATGAAGAAGGCCACAAGGCGGGCGGCCCGGCCGAGCTGCCCGTGGTCGGGTGGCGACTCGGTGGGGGATGGCACCATCGAGTCGCCCGAAACCCCGGGGAGAGGGACAAGTCTGGATTCGGAATCCCCCATATCTTCTATCATATGGGGGAAACGGAGGGAGGTTTGTGCGGGGGGTGTCAACGCCGAAGGGTAAAGCGAGAACGATGATTCTTTGCGGCCGTGAGTTTTGCTTTGCCCCATGATTCCCCGATGCGGTCAGTCGGGGCACGAGAAGACAGGGAGGGCATTTCAAAGGCTCCGTTGCCGCTGGCTTGGGTTGATGCAGGCGCAGGATGGCTTCTCGCAAGGAGCGGACATGTCTATGCTTTTGCAAAGGAAGTTCATATCTTGGTCTCGCGGGACGCTCGGCGCCGCGAGCATTCTTGTGATGGCCGGATTGTTGGCCGGATGCGGTGGAACCGAGGAATTTGAGCCGCCGGTGCGCCCGGTTCGCGCCATCCAGATGTCTGTCGCGCAGACGTACGCCTCGCGGACTTTCCCCGGGCGGGCGGAGCCGACGCAGGCAGTGACGCTTTCCGCGCGAGTCGGCGGGCCGTTGGTCGAGTTGCCGATTCAGCTTGGGTCGCGGGTGGAGGAGGGCGCGTTGATCGCGCGAATCGATCCCCGGGACTTTCAGACGGAACTGCGGGGGGCCGAGAATGCCCTGTCCGAAGCCATGGCGGTGCTCAGCGCAATGCGCGCCGGCGCGCGACCCGAGGAGATCCGCACTCTCGAGGCGCAATTGCAGTCGGCGGCGGCGGATCTGGACGAGGCCAGGCAACAGTTCGAACGAACGGAACAGCTTTTCCGCGATGGGGTGCTGTCGCGCGCGGAGTTCGAGCGCGACAGGGCAAGGTTGAGCCAGATGGAGGCGGCCCATGAGCGGGCTTCGAACTCCCTGGAGATTGCGCGAACCGGGGCCAGGGTCGAAGACATCCAGGCGGCGGAGTCGCGTGTCGCGTCATTGCAGTCAAGGGTGGATGCGGCGCGCGCGGCCCTTGAAGACACGGAAATCCGCGCTCCCTTCACGGGAAGCATCGCGGAGACATACGTGGAGAATTTCCAGTTGCTGCGGCCGTCGCAATTGATCGCGACCGTTCACGACAGTTCGCGCATCGAGGTGCGCGTGGCGGTTCCCGAGGTGGCCATCATCATGGCGGGTTATGTGACGGAGATCGTTTGCCGGTTCGAGGCGTTCCCCGGCCGGGAATTTCCGGCGGAAATCCTGGAAATCGGCACGTCCGCGCTCCCGGCGACACAGGCGTTTCCGGTCACCGTGATCCTTGACAATCCCCCCGGCGTGGAACTGCTGGCGGGCATGACCGCCACGGTCGAGTTTCGCGCCTCGATCCCGAAGGAGAGCGGTTTGTCGGGATTTGCCGTTCCGACAAGCGCCATTCTGGGAGATCATCAGGGTGTCGCTGCCGGGGTCGTACGCAAAGACGGCAGCGGCACGGTGCGCAAGAAGCGCGTCGGCACCGGTGGTTTCTCGGGCGACCGGATCGTCATTTTCGAGGGGCTGGACGAGGGGGATTGGGTTGTCGTTGCGGGAGCGAACTTCCTGCATGAGGGCCAGAGAGTTCGCCTTCTCGCGGATGATGACGCGGGGGCGGCGGCCCGGCCATGAACATCGCCGAACGATCAATCCGTTGCTCCAAGGTGGTGATGTTTTGCGGGTTCTTGATCGCCATGATCGGCATTTCGAGCTATTTCCAGCTCGGGCAGCTTCAGGACCCCAACTTCACCATCAAGCGCGCGTTGCTCATCACCCCGTACCCCGGCGCGTCCCCGGAAGAGGTCGAGCTGGAAGTGTCGGAGTTGCTCGAAAACGCCGTCCAGGAACTCGGGCAACTCGACAAGGTCCGGTCCGTTTCCAAGGAAGGGCTCTCGGTCATCTACGTCGAAATCCGCGAGGAATTCGAGGCGCACGAGATCGCCCAGATCTGGGACGAAATGCGGCGCAAGGTGGCCAACGTGCAGCCACGGCTGCCACCCGGCGCCGGGCCCACGCAGGTCCGCGATGATTTTGGAGATGTCTTCGGCATCCTTTTCGCCGTCGTCACCGACGGATACAGCTTCTCCGAGTTGCGCCCCTATGTGGAGGACCTTCGCCGCGAACTGCAAACGGTCCCCGAAGTCTCCCGCGTGATGGTTTGGGGGGAGCAACGGGAGGTCGTCTACGTCGAGGCTTCGCAGGCCCGCCTTGCGGAGGCGGGCATCGCCCCCCAGGTCATCTTTGGCACCCTGCGGGACCAGAATGTCGTGCGCAGCGCCGGCACTCTCATCGCGGGCACGGAACAGTTCGTCATCCAGCCCTCCGGCGAGTTTCAGTCCGTGGAGGAAATCGCCGATCTCATGCTTCAGGGCCAGGCCGGGCAACTCATCCGCCTGGGCGACATCGCGACGGTGACGCGCGGCTATCAGGACCCGCCAGCCACATTGGCGCGCTTCAACGGCCAGCCGGGCGTGGTGCTCGCCATCTCCACCGTCGAGGGCGGCAACGTCGTCCGCATGGGCAAGGCCGTCCAGGAGCGCCTGCAGGAGATCATGGGCGACTTGCCGATGGGCATCGAGGTCCAGACGATCACGTTTCAGGGGGTGATGGTGCGCGAGGCCGTTCGCGGCTTCGTCACCAACCTGGTCGCCGCCGCGGTCATCGTGATTGGCACCTTGCTGATCTTCATGGGATTGCGCAGCGGCCTGATCATCGGCGTCTCTATGGTGGTCACGATCCTGGCGACGCTCATCTACATGCAGATTCGGGAGATTGACCTGCAGCGCGTGTCACTTGGCGCGCTCATCATCGCCCTCGGCCTGCTTATCGACAACGCCATCGTGATCACCGACGGCATCCTGGTCCGCCGCCAGCGGGGCATGGACTCCATCAAGGCGGCTTCGGAGACGGTCGCGCAGACCATGTGGCCGCTGCTCGGCGCCACCTTTGTCGCCCTGTTCGCGTTCCTGCCGATCTACATCTCCGCCGACAACACGGGCGAATACACGCGCAGCCTGTTTCAGGTGATGGCCTCGTCCCTGCTGTTGAGTTGGCTGCTGGCCATCACGTTCACGCCGGTCTTGTGCCACCTCCTGCTGAAGACGGAAACCGGCGGCCAGCAGAAGGACCCCTACGACACCGCTCTCTACCGATTCTATCAGTCCAGCCTGTTCGCGGTTCTTGCCCGCCGCCGGAAAACCATCCTGGCCTCGCTCATTATCTGCGTGCTCGGTTTCGCCGGTCTCTCGCTCGTCAGCCGCGAGCTTTTCCCCGATTCCGACCGCGACCAGTTCCTGATCGATTTCTGGCTGCCGGAAGGCAGCAACATCGCCACCGTTTCGGAGCAGGTGGCGGAGTTGGAGCGGATGCTCCTGGAGGACGAGCGCACGGCGAGCGTCGCCAGCTTCATCGGCAGCGGCCCGCCCCGCTTCGTGCTCTCGCTCGATTCGGAACTGGCGAATTCTTCCTATGCGCTGCTGACCGTGACGGTGAAGGAAGTCGCCGACATTCCGCCCATGATCGTTGAATACAACCGGCGCGTCGCGGAGGCCTTCCCCAACGGCGAGCCGCGCATCCGTGCCTTCCCCATGGGCGCCGGGGTGCGCTTTGATCTGGAGGCCCATTTCCACGGACCCGATCCCGCCGTGCTCCGTTCGCTGAGCGAGCAGGCGCAGGAAATCCTGAGGAACGAGCCGACCGCCCACGCCATCCGCGACAACTGGCGCCAACCCCGTATGGTCATCGCCCCACAGTTCGACCAGGACAGGGCGCGCCGCGTCATGGTCCGCCGTTCGGACGTCGCCGATTCTCTCCGCGCCGCGTTCGACGGGCTGCCGGTGGGGCTCTATCGCGAAGGCGATCTGCTGATGCCCATCATGGTGCGAATGCCGGAAGTCGAGCGCCGCAACCTGGACAATATCTCCCAGACGCGCATCTGGAGCGGCGCCACCGGCCAGGGCTTCCCGCTCATGCAGGTCGCCCACGGCATCGACCTGGAGTGGCGCGACAGCCAAATCTGGCGCGAAAACCGCCAGCGCCGCCTTACCGTCGAGGCGGATTCCGTTCCCGGAGTCAGCGCCCTCGATTTTCAGTCGCGGGTTCACGCGCAAATCGAGGCCATCCCGCTCCCCCCCGGTTATTCCTTCTCCTGGGGCGGCGTCTTCGACGCCAGCCGCAACGCGCAGGCCGGTCTGGCGGAGGGCATTCCCATCAGCTTCCTCCTCATGATCCTGACCGTCGTCGTCCTGTTCAACGCCTTCCGCCCCACGTTCATCATCTTCGTCGTTCTTCCGCTGGCCATCGTGGGCGTCGCGGCCGGATTGCTGGTGACGGGACTTCCGTTCAGCTTCATGGCCATCCTTGGCACCCTGAGCCTTTCCGGAATGCTGATCAAGAACAGCGTCGTGCTGCTGGACCAGACGGAACTGGAAATCGCCGCCGGCAAACCCCGCTTCAAGGCCGTCAAGGACTCGTCCATTTCGCGCATGAGGCCCATCCTCATGGCGGCGCTGACGACGATCCTGGGAATGATCCCGCTCGCCTTCGACCCCTTCTTCAACGGTCTGGCCGTGGCCATGATGGCCGGACTCCTCTTCGCCACGGTGATCACCCTCTACCTGGTCCCGGTGCTGTACATCGAACTCCACCGCATCCGGGAGGATGAGGAGTAGGGGGGGCGGGCCCTTGGGCCGATCTTGAAGACATGAGGACGCCATGACTTATACCGTCGTGATCAGATCGGGAAACGAAGGCGGCTATGTCGCGACCGTCCCGGCGCTGCCTGGCTGTGTGTCCCAGGGATCGACGCGCGGCCAGACGTTGCGAAACGCCAAGGAGGCGATCGAGGCGTACATCGAGGCGCTGTTGGAGGACGGTTTGCCCGTGCCGACGCAGGCCTGACGGTCGACGAGTTTCTGGAGTTGCTCTGAGGTGGGTAGTCAAGCGCGGGCGGCGGAGATGTGGAAGGGGCAGGCTGTTGTGCCAGTTGCCATGACATCGCGTTCGGTGGTGTTCTCCGCTTCGGGGCCGGGGCTATGTCTGGGGTGGTTTGCGTGATAAAAGTTCAGAGCGGAGTTAGAGTGCTTCTCAAAAGTTTTGTCCCGTAAGCTGTCGACCCGAGGCATTGAGTT
>CAYTRP010000233.1:0-6119 GCA_964440195.1 uncultured Candidatus Sumerlaeota bacterium | reverse complement strand
CAGGGCCTCGATGGTCACAAAGCGGGTGGGCGCGCGGGGTGCCTGGGCCTCCCGGGGGAGGACAACGACGGGGGTGCCCCGCTTGGAGCCGAGGGCGCGGAGTTCCTGGCCAAGGAGCTGGACCTCGGGATCAAGCAGATGCTCCCTTTCAAGGTCGCCGAGGATCAGCGCGGCTTGCTTCAGGTTGCCAAGCTGGCCTTGGGCGCGCGCCTTGATGACGAGGAGGGACTTGGAGGGGGGGGCGACGCGCTCGACCTTGTCGACCTCGCGCAGGGCCGCATCGTGCCTGCTGACGTCGCACAGCAGGCGGGCCAGCAGCGTGCGCCCGGCGACGGAGTCGGGGCCCTGCTGGAGACCGCGTTGACAGTGCTCAAGGGCCTCGCCGTATCGCCGGTCGCGGCGCAAGGCCTGGCACAGCGGTATGTAGGCGAGGGGATTGCGCCCCGTCAGATAGTCCGCCTCGAACTTCGCGATGTCGCGCGTTGCTGCGGCCATGATGATGTGCAACGGGTGCCGTGGGTATCGTTCGCCGGCAAGGTGATGCCGTCGGCAAGGCGACGGCAAGGCAGGAATTGCTCCCCGGGGTGAAAAAGCCCAAGCCCGATTCCCGCGATCCTACGCGATATCGGCCAAGATGAAGCCCCGGGACGCAACAGGATGTTGCATCCCCGGGGGTGAAAATCGCCCCCGGGGGCCTAGATCAGGGCACCGAACAGGACGCCGACGAACGAGCGGATGACTCCTTGTTCCTCGCTGGCCTCGAAGCTTTCCCCGATCTGGTTCACGGTTCTCTGGGCGTCATTGTAGAGGGCCGGATCATTGACAAGGCGGGCAAGGGTGCCTTCGCCCTCGTTGATCTTGGCGGAGATTTCGTTGATGTTGCGGGTGGCCTCGTCGATGCGGGGTCCAATATTTTCGAGGGAGGCGAGGAAGTTGTCGATCTCCTCGCGGCGGTCCCCGAGGAGGGTGCGGATCTCCTCGCCGGCCTTGCTGAGGTTTTCGAAGCCGGTTTCGGCCTGGCGGATAAGGGTGTCATCGTAAATGAGGCGGTAGAGCGTGCCGTTTTCATTGGTTCGGGCGTCGGCGACGAGTTCCTGGAGGTCGCGGGAGAGGGCATTGAGGTCGTTGTAGAGGCCGTCGTCGGCAAAGAGGCGACCCATGGTGCCGCGGCCTTCGGCGACATCGGCGGCAAGGGAGTTGAGGCGGTCGGCGAGTTCTTCGAGCTTGGGGCCCGCGGAGGCGAAGGCATCGCTGGTCTCGCGCAGTTGCTGGCGGTTTTCGTCGATGACCTCCTGAAGGCTGTTGAAGAGGTTGTCTCCGCTCTCCTTGAAGGTGGACATGAGGTCGCGCGCGTCATTGCTGGCCTCGGTGACGGCGGTGATGAGCTGATCGAGGCTGGGGCGGTCCTCCGAGAGGAGTTCGCCGCCGCCGGCGAGGCGGTCCGTCTCGTTGCCGAAATCAATGACGACAAAGGAACTGCCGAGGAGGGCGGAGCGCTCGACGGAGGCACGCGAATCGACGGGCAGGGGGTAACGCGAGAGGATGCGCAGGCGGGCCCGCACGGCGCGGCGGGAGGGCTCGAAGACAAGATCGTCGACGCGTCCGACCCGGACGCCGTGGAGCGAGACTTCGGAGCCGATGACCAAGCCCAGGGCATTGGAGAAGTAGGTATCCAACTCGTAGGTATCGCCCCGGAGGCCGTTGTCCTGGACGCGGAGACTGAAGCCGACGAGGAGAACGAGCCCGACGACGACGAAAATCCCGACTTTGACGATCATTGAGGTGGCATTTGGCATGGTGGGAGGTCCCCGAGAGTCGAGAAACGGTAGGTGGAGGCCCCTAACAGCCCGAGCGACAGTGGGGTGCGCAAGGGGAGAGCAGGAATATTAATGGGTTCCAGTGGACGGGGGGCGCGGAATTTCGCCTTGCCTTCGAGTGTGTCCCGCGACTAATCAAGCCCTTACGAAACCTGATCGTTGCATGTGAAAGACATGTCCGGAGAACCCTCGGGCAAGATCTTGGAAAATCAGGAACCCCACCGGCGACAGGCGGTCGTTTCACCGGCGCGCACGGTCGTCAACCCTCACCCACCTTGGCCCCGGCCAATTTTTCCCCCATTTGAAAGGATCGGTTCCCATGACGATGTCAACGAATGCGAAGAGCTGGACGATGGGTTTGGCGACGGCTGCGATGGCGACGGCGCTGCTGGCGGGCGCGGCCACGGCCGACGCGCAGTATGTGGAGCATTGGCGGATTGAGGCTGGAGACGCTGCGCCCTATCTGTCCGGCGGACTAGCCCGCGGGCTGGACTACAATCCGGTCACCGATACGGTGTTGGTTGCCCACAGAAGCGGCGGGAACATTGTCATTCGGGTGAATGCGGACACTGGTGCGGTGATGGCCCCGGCTCTCAATACCACGGGGATCGCCGGTGGTCTCTTGACCCTGACTAAACTGGTGGTCGTCGATCTTGGCGGCGACGCCTATTCGATCTATGCGTGTGCCGCGACCAGCGACATCAACGCCTCGGTTGCCGACAGTCAGGTTCTGCGCGTCTATAGGTGGCACTCCGACGGCACGGCCGGTGTTGTTACCGAGAACACCCTTGGAGCCCCCACCCGTATTTACTTTAACCGCACGGTTTCCAATCCTCCAGTCGATCCCGCAACCGGTCCTCCTTTTCCCGCCTCGGTTGGTATACGGCGACTCGGTGATAGCCTGAAAGCCAGCAACTCAGGCACGACAACCACCCTTTTCTTTGGCGCCACGGGTGCCGCCCCCACAGACGCCATCTACACCCTCACCGTTGATGAGACGACCGGCGATGTGACCGCCGCCAATATCATCACCGCTGCCGGGCACCTCGGCACGACCAGCTACGGTGCGGCTCCGGATAGCTTGGGGAATTTCTATTACTTCAGCAACGGCACACAGATGGCCCGCTACTACTCGGGCGCGGGGGCACTTCTTGATACGTTCGCCCTGTCGGTTGTGCCCCAGAGTTCGGTTCAACCGCGCGCCATGGAATACAATGGCCGGCGATTTGTCGGCTTTCTTCCGGGGCAGGATTCCCCCCTTTACTCCAACATCCGTATTGTCGAGGTGACCTCGGGTGTGGCGTCGGCAACCATCCTCACCGATGCGACAAAGATCACCGTCCCCGTGGCCAACGGCAATGGCGCGGGTGAGGTAACTTTGGACACCTCCCGCAATCGCTTCATCGGATTGGCGACGGACAACATGATCGTCTCCTTCTCATTCCTCGAAGACCCGCTGCTGGTGGAGCTTGAGAGCCTCTCGGCCTCGGTCAACGAACCCTCCGGCACGGTGACCGTCAGTTGGGAAACCGCCTCGGAAATCGACAACGTGGGCTTCAATGTGTATCGCGCCAACAGCAATTCCGTAACCGGCGCGAAGGTCAACGCCTTGCTGATCCCCAGTTCGGGCGATGGCGCGTCCTACAGCCTGGTCGACAACCTCGCCCTGGCCCCCGGCGAATCCCGCGGCTACATTCTGGAAGACATCGACGCCAACGGCACCGCCACCACCCACGGTCCGGTCACCGCCACGCGTGGCGGCAGCAACTCGGCCATATCCGAGTGGCCGATGTTCTGATCCCCTTGTCGCGGATCGACGTTTGGAACGACGGGCGGCCTCGAAAGGGGCCGCCCGGTTTTGTTGAGGGGCCAGTGGCCGGGGTCGACAAAGACCCATTGCCCGCGCCGGGCGGGGCCCGCAGTTGGTCTGCATCCCCCTTGGACGACCCGATTCCCATGAGACTTTCCAATCGCCGCCACTCCATCGATGCCAGCGGCATTCGCAAGGTTTTCAGCCTCGCGGCCCAGCTCAAGAACCCGTGCAACCTGTCGATCGGGTTGCCGGATTACGATGTTCCGGAACCGTACAAGGAGGCGGCCATCCAGGCGATCCGCGCCGGGAGGAACCGCTACACGCTGACCAACGGCATCGCCCCCCTGCGCGAAAAAATCAAGGCCCGCTACGCCGCCCGAGGCCAGCACATGGAGGACGTCATCGTCACCTCCGGCACCAGCGGCGGCATCTACCTCAGCTTCATGGCGCTGCTCGACCCCGGCGACGGCGTCATGTTCTCCGACCCTTACTTTGTGATCTATCGCCAGGTGGCCCGGCTGCTCGGCGCCGAGGCGTGCATCTTCGACACGTACCCCGATTTCCGCGTGCGGCGCGAGGCGCTGGAGGCGGCGTGGAAGCCCAACTGCCGTCTGCTGGTCGTGAATTCGCCCGCCAACCCGACGGGGCGCGTGTATGACCGCGAGGAGTTGAAGCTGCTGGCGGCGTTTGCCGAGGAAAAGGACATGGTGTTGTTGTCCGACGAGATCTACGAGGATTTTGTGTACGATGGGCCGTTTGATTCGCCGGCCAATCATTCGAACCCCGAGCGGACGGTGATCCTCTCGGGTCTGTCGAAGAACGTCGCCATGACCGGTTGGCGCGTCGGCTGGGCCGCGGGGCCAAAGGACCTCGTGCAGGCGCTGTCCGACCTGCAGCAGTACACCTTTGTCTGCGCGCCGTCGATGGCGCAGGAAGCGGCCGTCGCCGCCCTCGACTACGACATGACCGGGGCACGCGACCTCTTCCGCCGCCGCCGCGACCTCGTGGCAAATGGGCTGAAGGAATTGGGCTTTCCCGTGCAAATACCGGAAGGGGCTTTCTATATTTTCCCCGAGGTTCCAACCGGCGAATCGGGGGAGGCGTTCGTGAAGCGCGCCATCGAGAAGGAACTGCTCGTCGTCCCCGGCGGCGTCTTCAGCACCCGCGACCAAAACTTCCGCATCTCCTACGCGGCGGACACGAAGGTGATCGAGAGGGGACTGGGGATTTTGGCGGAGGTGATGAGGGGAAAGTGAGAAGGATGAAGAGTGAAGAGTGAAGAAAAGTGATGGAAGGAGAAGTGCGTGTCGAAGAAAACGTCAACTGATGCGATAGAGATCATTGACGATCTCTATTTCAAGGGCCGCCCCGAAATGCTGGCTCTTCTGGAAGAAGCCCGCGAGCGGCTGCGCGTCTCCATGCAACTGCATGAATTGCGGGAGAAGGAAGGCCTGAGCCTGCAGCAACTGGCCGACCGCGTGGGCACCAGCCGCTCGGTCATCTCGCGCCTGGAAAGTCCGGGATACGAGAAACACACCCTGTCCACCCTGCGCCGCGTGGCGGGCGCGCTGGGCTGCACGATGCGGATGGAGTTTGTGCCGGTGAAGAATCAGGCCCGAAAGACAACGGGAGGAAGACCGCGCGCGACACGACGGTCCGCGCGCGCGGCGAAGGCGAAGGCGTGACGACGAGGGACGTGGTTGGATAGGAGAGTACTCGTGAACCCAGCCCCCAGAGACGGCGCACCGTGGACGCGGGAAGAGCATCTTCTCACGTTCAACCTTTACTGGCGTCTTCCCTTTGGGCGACTGCACCGGGGGAATCCCGAGATCATTGCCCTCGCCAAAATGCTGGGGCGCACGCCGAGTTCCGTGGCGATGAAGTTGAGCAACTTCGCGAGCCTGGACCCATCGCTGCAGCGTCGCGGCATTCGCGGCCTGTCGAGCATTTCAAAAGGCGTGGCGGAAATCTGGCGGGAGTTTCAAGAGCACCCCGAGCAACTGGCGTTCGAGAGCGAGGCGAGCGCGGCACATCTTCTTGGACGCCCCATCGAAGAGACCGCTGACATTGATGAGCGCGATTTGCCGCCCGCCGGAATCGAACGCGACGCGCTGGTGCGCGTTCGCGTGAACCAGAGCTTCTTCCGCCGACGCATCGTTTCCGCGTTCGACGGGCGTTGCTGCGTCACGGGCTTGGCGATTCCTGAATTGCTCGTCGCCAGCCACATCGTCCCGTGGTCGCAAGACCCCGCGAACCGCCTGAACCCCCGCAATGGCCTTTGCCTGAACGCCCTGCACGACAAGGCGTTTGACCGAGGCTTGATGTGGATCGAGGAAGACTTCTTGGTTCGGTTCTCCGAACGCCTCCGCGAGGAACACACCGCATCGTGGTTGGTAGGTTTTGAGGGCGCGCCTCTCAAGCTTCCAGAGAAGTTCACACCGGACCCGGAGTTGTTGCGGCGGCATCGGGAGGGGTGGGGGGGGGGCGGC
>CAYTRP010000232.1:3190-6129 GCA_964440195.1 uncultured Candidatus Sumerlaeota bacterium | reverse complement strand
CGCGCACGGTGGAGCGTTATCTCAAGGAACTCCGCGAGCAAGGCCGCTTGAAGCGCGTCGGTTCCGACAAGGCCGGCCACTGGGAGGTGACGGAGCCATGACCGGTCAGGCTGGATTCACCCTGCGCGGATCATCATGGGCGGTTCTTTTCGGAAGCTGCCTCCAACCGCTCGGAAGTATCCGACTCTTGGGCAGCCGTCAGCAGCGCCTCCCACGAGTCGGGCGGATTGCCCTTGTCGAGCATCTTGCGGAAGACCGCATAGGCGTCCGACTTCGCCCCATAGGCGCGCAGCGTGGTCTCATCGTTGACCCAGGCAAAGATGATGATCTTCGCGCTGGTGCTGTAGCGGAAGAACAACCGGAATCGCCTGTTGCCGAACTTCGCGCGGAACCAGTGCTTGTGGGCATCGCCAAGCGTGTCACCCTGTCGATATTCGGGCCGGGCCGGGTCTTGCGGGATGGTCTCGAACACGAGTTGCCGCAACGCCGCCAGCAGCTTCGCATTGGCGGACTTGCGCCAGCCGCGCGGGTCTTTCGCGCGCTTCGATGCGACCGCCGCCGCCAGTTTCTCAAGCTGATCGAGGAACAGCGGGTGCGCGAAGAGCTGCCAGCCGTTGACGACGATCATCGTCACAGATCGACGTCGCCGTCGATGGACGCTTCCAGATCGACCTTCACGCCCTCGGTCAGCGCCGCGATGCGCTCGGCAAGCCCCGGCGACAGCGCGGCCAACGCTTCGGGCCGGCGCTGGATGTCCTCGGCGAGAAACGCCAGGAAGCTGTCGATCGCCGGATCGTCATGCCCGGCATCGGCGCGATGCACCGACACCCCATGCTCATCGACGCGGAAGGCAATCTTTCCACCATAATCGACGCCGAGCGCCCGGCGCACCGACTTCGGGATTGTCGTCTGGCCCTTGGCGGTGATGGTGCTGATTTCTTCGAGCAGTGTGGACATGGCCAGTCTCCTTCGCCGACGCAAAAAGTAAGGAGAATCCCTTGTCATGTCAAGCCCAACGCGCCAGGGTCTTCCCCCGCAGTCCACGGAACCCTCTCCATGATTTATCTGGCAATGGCCTGACTGCAAGCCCGGTGAATGATCCGGGCTTGCAGTGGCATTGGGAACACGGCATTTGCGGGGCGATCAGTTCGCGATCAACTCCGCCAGCGCTTGAACGTCGTCCATATTCACGACGCCGTCGCCGTTGAAATCGCCAACTTCCACCGGAATCTCGTCGCCCGCCACGATGAGGTTGGAGAGTTCGGTGACGTCGGCGACGTTGATGAGGCCGTCGCCGTTGATGTCGCCCGGTCCGGTGACGACCACCGGGTCCCACGCGTCCCCGGGCAGGACGATCAACTGGACGCTGGTTTCCAGTCCGCCAAACCGGATGGTGACGGTCGTTTCGCCTTCGGCCAGCCCGTGAATCGCGCCCCATTCGCTCACGTCGGCCAGCTCCGGATGATCGATCTCGATGGCGCCGCCATTCTGGTCCGTCAATGTCAACCTGCCGCCGGATTCGTAAAGGAGACTGCCGGAATAGTAAATGTCCTGCCCCTCCAGCACGAACTCCGTCCCCGTCCAGTTGGTGATGATTGCCACGGGGTCGCTGGCAGGGACGATGGAGACGCTCACGATGTCGTAGGAAAACTCCGCGTCGCCGAGGCTGTAAACCAGCAGCGTCAGATCGCCGATGGCAGATTCGGGGATTTCAAACTCTCCTTCATAAGGCAGGGCGACGAAACGCTCCTCCACGGTGTCGTTGAGAATGATCGTCAGCGCAGCGTTCTCGAAGGAGCCGGTGCTTTCCACCCGGATGATCGCGGTCTGTCCGGCGAGGAGGATGTCCCCGGCCGTTGGCGCGACAATCGCGATGCCTCCCTCGTCCCTCGACAAGACCCGGACATCGCGGTGGAGCGCGCTGCTGCTTCCGGGCTGGAATTCATAGCCGAAGTCCGACGCAACGGGTAGAACCGAGGCGGACCAGACGGGCGCCGTCCGGGATGTCTGCAACACGTCGAAGACATGAAAAATCACATCGGACTGTTCCATGATCCCGACGTGGTGCTTGCCCGGAAAAACCCGTGCGCTGGGATGGTTTTCTGGCCTGCCGCCCAGTTGGCTCTGGATGGCGACGATTTCATCGTGGGGGCGGCCACCGAAGATCGCCGTGAACAGGGTGCCCGGATTGCCAACACCCCCCAACCCTGTATATCCGTCTCTCTTGGCGGCGAGTATAAGAGCCGCGCGGATCGGACTCCACCAAACATTGTATGCGCTTGTGTCCTTTCCCCCCACGAAGTGCATCGGGATCTTCAATTCCAGACCGAGTTTCAGGTTCATGGCTTGAAGCTCGGGGCTCCCGACGCGCAGATTTTGCACCGCCGGGGCATCAAGATTGCCCATTCTTTCTGCAAATAATTCCCGAACCTTTGGCAAAGTCGCGCCGGGGGAACCGCCCTCCAGCCAGTTCGCGAATTGCGATCCCCAGTGTGGCGTGTCCAGCGTGATCAGGCTGCGGATCAGGTTTTGGTTGGCGGTTGTGTTTTGCAGTTCCAGCCGCGTCAGCAAGCCACCCATGCTGTGCGCCACGACGTCCACGCGCCCAGCGGAGTAGCCTGCGTTGATGGCCTGATTCAGCAGCTTGTTGGCGCCATTTCGGATCGTGAGGCTGTTTGCCGCGAAGGACGCTTCTTGGGGATAGTTCCATAACATCAACAGACGGCTCTCGGGGTGCAACTCTCTTAGGGTTAACGCAATCGACGAGGACTCCCAAATCGTTGTCACCGCTCCGGGCCAATAAAGGCCAAACACGGATTCGCCCTCGGGTGCCCAGTCGCTGAAATCCGGCCCCATCATGAGCGTGGTTGCCATGAATTCAAAAGTATCCGCCTTCCCCCATATCCCATGCGTCATCAACACGGGAGCCCGGTAAATCT
>CAYTRP010000232.1:0-3180 GCA_964440195.1 uncultured Candidatus Sumerlaeota bacterium | reverse complement strand
GGGATTTGCAGGACGACGTTGCCGTTGTGGCGGACTTCGACGATTTCATCGCGCTTCAACCCCGGCGCGTTGAAGTGATCGGGGTGCGTGTAGCGAAAATCGACGTATCCTTGGGACGAAGTTTGCCATGCGAAAAAGGAACCATGCGTCTGCGCGCTCCCGGAAACCGGCGCGCCGGCAAGGCGCAAATCCACGGGCAACTGGGTGGTATGAATCCGGAACAGCGTGGATGCCGATCCATCCGCGCAAATCTTCGCGGGCGGCAGGCCGGGATTGCTCAAGAGCTTGCCTTGAAGAATCTGCACCTTGCCGGGATGGATGACTTCGTAGGTGACGGGGGGCGGCGGTGGTGGCGGTGCTCCAGTCGCACTTGCGGCCAGACGGAATCCATCGTCGTAATCCCGATCCGACGGGGTGACAACGAAGCCACGGACTGCCGAGCGGCAAAGCTCGGCGGTGGCACCCCAACTGCCGCCTCGCCGCACTCGGCTCGAACCCGACGACGGTCCCGTCGGATCGGTCACGCTCCCGCCGGGGAGGGAGGAGTCGTACCAATCCTGACACAACTCCCATACGTTGCCATGCATGTCGTGGAGGCCAAAGGCATTGGGAAGTTTCTGGCCCACGGGTTTCGTGCCATAGCCCGGCTGGTTGGAAGGCGGGTTGTTTCCACAATACCACATGTATTGCTCATGGATACCGTTGTTTTGACAACCGCTGCCCAAGTCGCCGAAGTGGAACCGGGTTGTCGTCCCCGCCCGGGCGGCGTATTCCCATTCCGCTTCGGTGGGCAGGCGCATGGCCGCCGGCCCTTGGCCAGTGGCCGCGATGTGGGCATTCAGCGCCGCGATGAAGGCTTGCGCGTCGTTCCACGAAACCATCTCAACGGGGCGGTTGGCGCCGTGAAAGTGAGAGGGATTGTTCCCCATGAGCGCATGCCACTGGGCTTGTGTCACCTCGTACTTGCCCATGTAGAAGTCCTGGCTAATCGTCACGTTCGTCTGCGGGCCTTCATTACTACCACGGCCGGACTCGGCGGGGGGTGAGCCCATGACGAACGATCCCGCCGGGATGCGCACCATCACCAGCGGTATATTGCCGGGGAGCATGATAGTGAGTTCTTCATAGGCGAGGAAGATCGAGATGTCGTCGAGTATGAACCGCGAGCCCAGGTGCGTTGTGCAATTGATGGCCACGCGGACGGTCTGGCCCTTGGGCAACAAATAGTCATAGGCTTTGTAGTGCAGGTGGCTTGGAGAACCCATCGGAGTCTCGATGATGCCCAACAGGTTGGGATAATCGGCCGGACTGGCGCTGGCCGCATTGGTGCCATAGCGGACATCGGCGATCTCCATAATCTGTGGGTCGCCGCCACGCGCCCAGATACGCACGATGGTGTCAAGGGTCGGGTGCGTTTCCACCGGTGGCAGGAAGACCCAGTCATTGTTCTGGCCATGGGCGCTGCCGCGCGACCGCAGGGCGGACGGCTGGGAGCGTTGGAAGGTGGCGGTGCCGCTGCTCTCGACATAGAAGCCCGAGACGAAGCCTTCCCGATTCGTCAATCCGTCCAAATCCAGCGAATCCCATCCCTTTGGCAGTTCCGGGTATCCGATATTCAGATCCGTGCCGCTACGCGGATGCAGGTGACGCTGATCGAAGTTCTCGAACCAATAGGTATTGCCGCCAGCACTGGGTACGGGGCGCGTCGTGAACGACGTCACGGGTCCATCAATGCCACCGAATTCGTCGATGGTTAGGCGGACGTAGTAGGTCGTGCTTGGGGCAAGATTGCCCGGATCAGCGTAGAGGACGTCGGGCGAATTGGACAGGATTGGCGCGACGGTTTTGTTCTCGACCGCGGCTTTGTTGGCGCTGAAATAGACTGTGAAGCTGTCTGTTGTGTAATCATGCGGCAGGTACAGATAGGTCACGATGTTGACATCCGTGGCGGCGTCTGGCGGATAGTGAATCCTGGGATTGGCCAGCGCCACCGCCGGGATGAACGCCAACAGCATCCCGAAGATTAGTCCAATTTGACAAATGAATTGATTTGGAAAGTATTGGAATACGCTCTTGCAATTTCTAAATCGTGCGTGATATTGGGTTATTTCCTCGGCGCGGGACTTGCTCTCTCTCTCTCTCTCTCTCTCTCTCTCTCTCTCCGAAATCAGGCTTTCGCGGGGTGTCGTGTTGGTGGTCATCGTTCTTGCTCCTGTGTCTCCCATGGGCGCGTTCGGCCCTTGCGGGGTTTGGTTTCAGACACGCTACAAATTGTTCACGATCCCCAAACGGCCCGGCGCCGTTTGGGGGTCAAGGCGTTTTTGCCGTTGGGCGACAAAGAAAGTTCCGCGTTCCGAGTTCTCCGTTCTTCGTTGGGGTGGGTTGACGGTGGATGTCCAAGGTTGAAAGAGCCTTGATAAATCCTTGCGTGGCAAAAGCATCCCGCGAGGGATGCCAGTGGTCTTCCGGCCCATCACCCCGAAACAGATACGCCTCAATGGGAAACCGTATGAGCGGGGACTCGCAATTCCTTCTGGAAATCCGTTCCGGCAGCATCCACTCAAGGATCAAAACCCGAAATCGAGTTAACACTTGCTGGCCGGCTATTCTCCCCCCTCAACACTCGTGCAGCGTCACCCCGTGCTCGTCGATGGTCAGGTACGTCGAGGGGATGTCCGTCCAGCAACCGCTGTTGTAGTAGGTGACTCCGCCCATTCGCCGCATCATCGGCTGGTGGGTGTGGCCGCACAACACGATGTCGGCCCCCTGATCCCTTCCATACTCCAGCGCCCGCTTCGCCACGAGCATCGACGACTTCATCCACTTCTTGCTCCGCTTCTTCAACGCCCGGCTGATCCGCTGTTCCTGGCCGCCATAGCGTTGCACCAGCAGATACAACCGGCACGCCAGGGCCGTCGCCAGGGGATGATCCACCAGGAAGTAATCGAACTGGTCGCCGTGGATTGCCAGGAAATTCCTTCCACCGAGACGAAACTTGAACCGCTTGAACGTCTTCAACCCAAGCATCCGGGACATCACTCCCTGCACCATGCGGTCGTGATTTCCTTCCACCCAAACCACGTCGATCCCGTTGCCCGGCTTGGAAAGCCGCCTGATCTCCGTCAGGACCTGCCAATGGGTCTTCTTCAACCTGCCCAGGTTGAAATCCTCGAACATGTC
>CAYTRP010000231.1:661-6132 GCA_964440195.1 uncultured Candidatus Sumerlaeota bacterium | reverse complement strand
GCGGATGGCCGAGAGGATCGTCTCGCGGCACGCAATCCCGGCCGGCCATCCGCTCGATGGATTTCGAGCGCGAAACGGGGACCGCCGTGATTCGCTCCCCGCTGAATTTCCTGCTCCTGTCCCTCGTGCTCGAGGGCATCGAGGGCGCCCCCGTGCGCGACGCGGCGATGGAGCGCCTGTTCAACCCGTTGATGTTGCGCAACACGGTGGGCGAATTGCCCCTGGGTTGGCGCGGCCGGGCTGCGGCGGGACCCTATTGCGCGCGCTACCAACGGATGATGTGGGGCGAGCCGTCGGATCCGGCGGCGCGGTTGCTGGGGCCCTCGGCAGGTGACGCGGGTTTGGTGTCGAGCGCCGACGACATCGCGACGATCGTCCGGTTGTTCATGAAGGCACACTCGGAGGGGATCGAGGGGTTCGTCTCCGACGAGACGATGGCGCTGTGCACGTCGCCCGATGAACGCCTTGACGGCGGCGCGAACATGGGGCTGGGCTGGGAGTTGGGCCGCATCGGCGATGGCAGCTTTGGCTGGGACGCCTCGAATGGATGCAGCATCTGGATGAACCCGCGCTCCGGGCGGTTTCTGGTGCTGCTGACCAATCTGGATCATCCGAGCGCCCAATTGAGCGATGAGCAAAAGGCCGTGCATGCGAGGGCCTTCAACCTGCTCGTGGATTCCCTCGAGCACCGGACGCGCGCCGTGGATGCCACGATGCCCAACGCCGGGATGGATCACCTCATGCGGGGGACGCGGATCTTCGGCAGGAATCACCGGGAATCGAGCGAACCCGCTGCCCCAGCGCGCGGGGGCTGAGGGGCTTGCCCCGCAACTATGGCGCGGCCTGGACCTGCTCGCTGCTTGCGGGAAAAAGAATCCGAAACTCGGTTCCAAGGCCGGGAGCGCTCTCGACAACGAGGTCCCCGCCGGACTTCTTCACGATGCCAAGGGCGGACGCGAGACCCGGGCCCGAGGCCGCGATCCCCACGCCACTGTCCCTGAAGCAGAGTTCGACGTGCCATCCGGGATGCACGCCCTGCCATGGCGATGCCGCCGGTTCCTCGATCTCGACATCCCGCGCGGTGATTTCAAGGGTGCCGCCATCGGGCATCGTCTCCGAGGCGTTGATGGCCAGGTTCACGATCACCTGGTCGATCTGCGCGGGATCCGCGAAGAGGGGCCGGAGATTGTCCTCGAGCCGCAGGCGCAACCTGATGTCGTCGCGCAGGCTGCGGCGAAGCATCTTGTCGAGAAGCTGGAAGCGGTCGGCGAGGCGGAAGGCGAGGGGCTGGGCGGATTGCCGTCGACCGCGGTTGAGCAACTGGCTGGTGAGCGACGACGCCCGCTCGACGGCGTTGCGCGCGTCGTCGAGCCCCTCGATGCGCGCACCGCGATCGGTCAGGTCCTCGGCCATCAGCTCGAGGTTGCCCGCGATCACCGTCAGGAGGTTGTTGAAGTCGTGGGCGATGCCACCTGCCAGGCGCGCGACGGCATCCATCTTCTGCAAGTGGAGCGGCAACTCCCGGCTCTCGGCCAGCGCCCTCTCCGGGGCCTCGCGCCGCCGCAGCTCGTTTCGCGCGCGAAGGGACTCCACCATCCGGCCAAGGAGTCCACCGAACACGGGGAGCAACTCCTGCAGCACCGGGTCGGGGGGCGACCCGGAAACAACGGCGTCATTGAAGAGAATCCCGGCGAGGCGGCCATTGGAATGAATGGCCGTCCGTGCCAGCCACCCGTGCGAAAGCACGTGGGGCTTTCCTCCGCGCCACTCGCGCAACGGCGCCTCAAGCAGCTCCCACTTGGCGTCATTGGGATCGTGAACCTCGGCCCGGTCCCGGCCATGTTCCTCGTCGGGAAGGAAGCAATCCTCCTCGCGGACCAGGCGCAGGCTCGTGTCGATCCCCCAAGTGCCCCTCAGGCCGGTGGCCTCCACAAGATACAAGCCGCAGCGTTCGGCCCCCAACTCCTGGTGAACAAAGAGCACGGCCTCGCGGCAAAGGTCGCTCACGTTCTGCGAATGCTCAAGAAGCTGGGCGAAATGGTTGATCTTGCGCAGCCCGGTAATCAGACGGCTGGAGTGGTCCAAGGGCCCCGGTGACCTGCGGGCCTCGGCCACTTGCGACTCGAGTTCCTTGATCCGCCGGATGAGCGAGGCCATCGTCTGTCTGGAACTGGATCGGGGCACGGACTTCTCGCTGCGGCAACCGTGTTTACCGGGTGGCGCAATCCCTTCAACGGAAAGCGCCCGCAGTAGGGGGTTGGAATCGGTCATGGTCAATCGGGAAGCAGGCGCGCGCGGCAACGCGGAGATTGCGGCTTTGAGAACGTCTTGGGCGCTGGGCTACGGCCTCGGGCGGCCCATGCCCAGGAACGAGAGCGAGGTCCCGCCAGGCCGCTCATGGAGCCCAATGAGGCCAAAAAGCGCGTGGGTGTCGCGCTGCATCGGGGCGTCGATGTCGCGGCGAACCTCGCGGCTGACAAGGCCGATGTTCCACCGCTTGCGCGTGTCGCCAATCAGGTTGCGGTCGAACACCCACAGGCCACCGAGGTAGCGGATGCGGGTCTCCCCCGTTTGCTCGTTCGA
Source organism: uncultured Candidatus Sumerlaeota bacterium (assembly GCA_964440195.1). Lineage (GTDB taxonomy): Bacteria > Sumerlaeota > Sumerlaeia > SLMS01 > JAHLLQ01 > CAYTRP01. Next base: position 3,549 of record CAYTRP010000231.1, on the reverse strand, counting down.
CCTGCGGGACCACATCGTCCAAAAGGGTGCCCAGTTGCGATCGGCGGATTCATGGCGCGAATAGGGAAAGAGATGGGGGGCGGACTGTAGCCGGTGGCCGTCGGCGTCGCGCCAATGGCGATAGAACGGAAAGAGGGCGCCGCGACTGGAACTTGTTCCATCGGTGAATTCACGTCGCGACAGGCCCCAGACGGGGACGAGGAAATTGCGCCGGAAGACCTGGTCCTCGCGCACTTCGACGCGGCGATGATAGAACGGCCACAGGATCGTCAGCCGGTCGCGCGTGGGGCTCGTGCGACGGATGTAGAACGGGAAGAAGCCGCCGCCTTCAAGGGGCTGGGCCTGCTCGGCGCGCTCGGCAAAGCGCTCGGGTGCCTCGATGCGCGATGTCCAGCGGATCAGGAACCACAGGATGCGGTGGGTGCGAAGGCCCGTTCGCAGGTTGTCGTCCTCCATATACGTGGCCAGCGCCCATCCCCGGGATCGGCGCCCCGCCATTTCCAGCCTGCCGTAGAACGGGAACAGCGCGGAGTACGAGAGCTTGTTCGTGCGCACGTTGGCGTAGAAGGGGAAGAACAGGAGCGTGGACTCATTGCCGCCGTCGTCGGCCGTCCCCTTCGAGAGGTTGTAGCGGCCCAGGGGCCACAGCCAGTACGCGCGGCGTGTCTTGTCCTTCACGTCGACATAGGAAACCAGCGGCCACAGGCGGAAGCCCTTCACGCCAGTGCCGCGATAATAACCCGTGATCGGCCAGACAAAGGAGATCAATTCGATCCGCTCGTCCCCGTCGCCTCGCCAACTGCGCACGAACAGCGGCCAGAGGAGGAAACGGATGACGTCGCGGTTCCAATACCCGCGAAACTCGCCCTTGAGGGGCCAGATGGCGGAGAAGTTCTGCTTGCGCGAGGGAAACAGGGGGACCACCAGGCGTGCGTCGCGCGCATGCCAGATGAACGGCAGGAGCATGAAGTAGCGCCCCCCCTCCGCGTCCTTCCCTTCCCAGTAGAGGGGAATCAGGAACCGGTTGCGGAACTCCTCCCCATTGCGGATGCCGTGACCCGAATAGAACAGCGGGAGGATGTTGAAGTCCGTGCGCTCCGTGACGCCCCAGGCCTCCTCGCGATGCCGCCACGAGGAGAGCGGCCAGAGCGTGTCCACCATGCGGCGGCCGCGCGCGTCGTCGCTCGAAATGGTCAGGAGGGGATAGATCGCGAACTGCGTGCTGTCCGGGGCGCGGCGGATGCGCACGATCGGCCAGGGCGCCCATGTGTCCGAGACGTCCTGCCAATTGGCGATGTCGCGCTGCTCCGCGGTCAGGTCCTTCCTCTCGCGCGGATTGACTTGGGCGTGGGAAGTGGCGGGGAACAGGAACAGGGCCACGAGGGCGAGAAGCGCCCCATGGATCGGATGAAAGGGAAGTGCCGGAGCGGTCTTCAAACGGTTTCCTCCGCGGAGCGGGGAAGGCGAAGCGTGAACCGCGTGCCCTTGTTGACCTCGGACTCGACTTCGATCGCGCCCCCCATGTCCTCGATCGTCTTGCGGCACATGGCAAGGCCAAGGCCCGTCCCGCCGGATCCCTTGGTGGTGAAGAACGGGAGGAAGATCTTGTCGAGCGTGTCGGGCGGGATGCCCAGCCCGTCATCCTCGACGGTGATGAGGACACTCTCGCGCGCGTCGTTCATGACCTCGGTGCGCACGACGATGTGCCCCGAGCCGGCCGGCATGGCTTCCATCGCGTTGACGAGCAGGTTCATCAGCGCCCGGTGCAGGCCCGTCTCGTCGAGAAGACGGGGAGGAAGGGATTCCCAAAGGCCCAGCTCCAGCGTGATGCCCCTGCCGTGGAGCTTGTCCTCGATGTCGCGCGCAATCCCGCAGATCATCTCGTTGATGTCCGCGTACACATGCCGGGCGTGCTTGTGGCTGGAAAATTCAAGCATCTCGTGGACGAGCTTGCCAATCCGGTCGATGCCGCGCGAGACGATACCCCAGGAATCGCGCGCCTCCTCCACGCTGCCGGTCGCCAGCGCCTTGGCCATCAGGTCGCGGCCGCCCTGCATCAGCAGCAGGATGTTCTTCACGTTGTGCGTGACGTGCGCGATCGTCTCCCCGATCGCCGCGAGGCGCTCGCGGTGGATCGCCTCGCGCTGCATCCGGCGATTGTCGAGGGCCATCGCAAGCTCGTTCGCGATCATCGTGATGAACTCCAGGTCGGCCTGGTCGAAGCGCAGCAGCGACGAACGAATGTCCAGGTGGATCACCCCCATCACCCAGTTGACGCGGATCATCGGGACGCAGATGGCCGAGCGAATCTGGCCGGCGACGATCGACTCGCTGGCGCCAAATCGCAGGTCCCCCTGCGCGTCCGAGCAGAGCACCGCGACCCGCTTGTCGAGCACCTCCTCCAGGATCGTCCGCGAGAGCGGGAGCTTCTCGGGCCGGATCGGCTTGTCGCAGTGGCGCAGCGCGGAGATCTGCAACTCGCGCTCCTCCTTGCTCCCGCGCCGGAGGATCACGCCCCGGTCGGCGCGGACAACGTCGAAGAAGACGCCGAGCGCCGCATCCAGCAGCGCGTCCTCGGAATCCTCCGGGGGCGACTCCCGCAGCAGTTCCGAGAGCATGTACAGGCACTTGAGCCGGCCCGCCAGCCGCGTCAGCGAACGCATGTCGGTGTAGGTCTTGGGATTGAGGAAGGAGGAGGACTCGTTGACCCGGCGGATCTCGTCGGCCTGCAACACCGACGTGATGAGGGTCGCCCCGTCGTCCTTCTCGAATTCCTGCAGCCTGACCAGCGGCGATTGGTCGATCGGCTCGCGGATGATCGGCGGCGGAGTGCTCGCGGGGGGGGCCTGCGTCGAGGACGCGCGCGGGCGGTCTTCCTCGAAGGAAAA
>CAYTRP010000231.1:0-651 GCA_964440195.1 uncultured Candidatus Sumerlaeota bacterium | reverse complement strand
ACAGAGGCCGATTCGCAAGCAGTTCGATCAGCGACCGCCCGCGCGCGTCCTCGAAGGAAAAAACGACCTCGCCGAATTGCACAAGGTCGTTCGACCGCAGGACACACTCCGTCACTCGACGGCCATTCACGAACGTGCCGTTGGACGAGCCGAGGTCCTTGAGGGTATAGAAGCCATCCACATGCTCGATCCGCGCATGGTACCGCGAGACGGAGTCCGAGGTCGGAGCGAGGTCGTTCTCGGGATGCCGGCCAAGGCACAGTATTCGACCGACGGGATAGGCACTATGGGTAAGGCTGGGATCGGGAGTCTGGGGAATCAAGCGCGCACGGGACATAGGCCACCAGGGATATGGTGTGCGGGGAGCACGCCGCCACCACCCGGACTCGTTAGGGCAAACTAGCGCAGGACAAACTCGGGTGCGGGCGTGCGGTCCTCTTTCTCGAGCTCGAGGACCACCGTCTTGGTATCGTAAATCTTGAAGGGCAGCATCTCCGCGAAAAGGTCGAAGGGAACCCACAGGTACACCGGCGTCCGGAACCGCACCCGCTCCCGCTTGGTCTCGTAACCGTCCATTTCCGCGACGAAATCATAGTACCAGTACCAGATGAAGGGCATCTGCAGGGGCGTGTGGCCAAGATGGACGTCGTT
>CAYTRP010000230.1:2858-6185 GCA_964440195.1 uncultured Candidatus Sumerlaeota bacterium | reverse complement strand
CAGGTTGGCGATGGACGTATTCGTGGAGGGCTTTTTCTTCCTCTCGGTCTCATCGCCTTTTGACACTGGGCCCTCTCCTCGGATCTGCAACTCAAGCGTCACGCTTCCCGGGCCTACCCTTTCCATTGGCTGGTCATCCATGGCGTGGGAACCACAACCCTGACACCCCGGATGGGGCAGGGCTTCCAAGCCTGGCCGCTACCGCAGGGTCTGCCCGAACCGGTACTCCCGCATTCGCCGCCTTGGCAAGGTCTTTCCCCCTCTGCGGGCTAGACAATCAGGGACAGAAAAAAGGCGAATCCGAAGACCCCAAGGTTCAGGCGCGACATCCCCTTGTGAAGGGGAGAAGCGTTCTTCTGCATGATCCTCTGGTGCATGTTGAACGAGATCACGCCGCCGGCCAGCGACGGGATGATCCATCCCGAGAGTCCCGACATGATGACGACAAAGATGCCCACGATCAGCATGACGGCGAGATTTTGCAGGTCACCCGCATCCGCCGTCGCGGCCTGGCTTCTTGAAGGAACCCTGGAAGCAGCCGCGACATCGGCCCTGCGGGCCCGATTCGCCCTCCACTCGTCGTCTGTCTTGGCCCCCGTGACACGCGGGGCCACCGGCGAGCGGGGAGGCGCGGAGCGCCCCTGCGCCACCTCGGGGAGGGAGCGAACTTCCGGCGTCGGCCCGCGCGCTTCCACAACGACAGCACCCAGCTCGCTTTCAAGCCGTTTCGCCTGCGCGACCACTTCGGGGCTCGTGCCCGGCAGTCGCCTGAGAAAGTCGAGGATCTTGACCAGTCCTTGTCTGTCGCCCCGTTGGCGATAGTGGTCCGCCGACCGCGCGAGCAGGGTTGCGGCGACACCCGTCACGCCCAGCGCCGCCAAGAGCGCGCCGATCTCAAACATGAGCGGACCGCTGCGCGCCGCGAGGTCGCCGGTCTTTTTCAGGATCTTCTCCGCGCGCTCAAAGGCTCCTGATTCCCGCGCTTTCTTGTACGCTGCGACGTAGGATTTGGCGGCATCCTCCAGGCGATCGGCCCTTTCGAAAAGTCCCGCTCGAAATTCCTCAAGGCGCGCGCTTCGCGGATACTTCTCCACCGCCTCCGCCGCACGGCGGAGGGCCTCCGTGACAGCCCCCGTTTCCAGCAGTGCCTCCAGTTCCTTCTCCCAATCGTCCCAAGGACTCGCCTTGCCCGGCGCCGCCTCCGCGCCGGTGGATCCCCCGGCAAATGTCGCGTCGCGCGAAGCATCCGAGGGCTCCGCCGGGCGGGTGCCGGGCGATTTCTGGCGGGGTGTGGAGGCAAAAACCGGCGCGGCGGGCACCGTTGCCGATGGGCCCGGAGCAGGCGCGGTCGTCCTCCCCGGTGGGGACTTTCTTGGGTGCGCGGCGGCGGGCTTGCCCGGGGGGGTGATGGGGGGCGGTCCCGGCACCGGCGGCGGGGGAGCACCGGGCGAATCCTTCGTCTGGATCTTGAGCGCCAACAACTCCGGGATGGGGGCCAGCGTCGGCGCCTGAAACTGACTGGCCGACAGCCGTGCGCTCTCGATGCCGGGAAGTTCACTTCCTCCCATTGGGAGTGGCGCGGGCAGGCTGGCCGGCGGAAGCGTCGGCTTTGGAAAGACAAGGGACGCCGGAAGTATCTTGATGGGCTCCATTTTCGGGAGCGGCACCCGCACGGCTTCCGGCTTAAGGTCCGACACGGTGCGCGCGCCCGAGGGGGGCGCGTAGTCCCAGCGCGGACGCTGGATATTGACCGATGGCATAGGCCGCGGCGTGCCGTCGGGAGAGGGAAGCAGCGGCTTTTCGATCGAAACCGAGTTGTCCATGATGCGCAACTTCGAGGCGCCCAGCGTGAGATTGGCATCCTTGCCCAAAAGACCGCGCATCGTGTCGACGCGGATCGGATCGACACGCAACTGGTCCATCAGGCGCGGAAGGAGTTGCGTACCGGTTTGGCTCCCCGAGAGATCCGCCAGCGGAGCCGTCCGCCCAAGCGGCTGGAACATCAGCGACGCCGCCGCCGTCGGCTTGAGCTTGACGATCTCCTCCCAGTTGTTCAGCCACAACCACGGGTCATAGGGTGCACCGTAAAGCGAGCGGTTCTTGAGGCCTTCGAGCACCCACGGCGTCAGGGCCCGGATCGCCCGGTCGTTCTTGCGAAAGAAGTCCGACTGCTCGAAGTCGTCCGACTCAAGCATGGTGGCCAATTGCCGGAAATCCAGTTCGGCGTTGGACACATCCCGCGCCGCCAACTCGGTCAAGCCGAGCAGGTACCACAATTCCGGACGGCGTGGATACACCTCGCAGGTATCCCGCAGCGTGGCGCGCGCGAGCGTGAAGCTCTTGCGCAGGAAGTGGTCGCGCCACTCACGCAGCGAGGAATCGACCGAGATGGGTGTGATCAGTTCCGTCATCAGCGCCGGACGTCAGAAAGGGATCGCGGCATCGTTTGGATGCACGCAACGTCAATAACTCCCGCCGCGCCGTGCAAGGCAAGCGATTCCGGGAGATGATACGGGCAAGCACCAGCCGATATTCAGTGCGCGGCACGCCATCTCCTCCTTGACGGATTGGAGCGGCCCTGTAGCGTGGCCTGTTAGTCGGCCAGCCCGCACCCCCGGTTCCGCTCCTGCGGGTTTGAGCTCCCATTCCCCACTTGAGAGATCCGCCATGACCGTGATGGAACCCGCTGTCGCCCCCTTCGTGAAGTCCTTCCTCCAGGCCTCCCCCCACAAGCTGCTCATCGGCGGCAAGTGGGTGCCCGCCGCCTCGGGCGAGACGTTCGAGGCCCTCAATCCCGCCGACGAGAGCGTGCTCGCCCGCGTGGCCCGCGCCGGCGAGGAAGACGCCAATCGCGCGGTCGCCGCCGCCCGCAGGTCTTTCGACCAAGGCGACTACCGCCGCATGAGCGTCCACAATCGCTCAAAGCTCATCTACAAGCTCGCCGACGCCATCGAGGCCAACCTCGAGCAGTTCGCCCAGCTCGAAAGCCTCGACAACGGCAAGCCCATCGCCGTGGCCCGCGCCGCCGATCTTCCCCTCGTCGTCGAGCACTTCCGCTACTACGCCGGATGGGCCGACAAGATCGAGGGCGAGACGATCCCCGTCGCGCCCCCCTACGATCCCACGGGGCGCTACCTCAACTACACGCTGCGCGAGCCCATCGGCGTCGCCGCGCAGATCATCCCGTGGAATTTCCCGCTGCTGATGGCCGCGTGGAAGCTCGGCGCGGCGCTCGCCTGTGGCTGCAGCATCATCCTCAAGCCCGCCGAGCAGACCCCCCTCTCCGCCATCCGCCTCGGCGAGTTGATCTGCGAGGTCGGCTTTCCC
>CAYTRP010000230.1:2182-2848 GCA_964440195.1 uncultured Candidatus Sumerlaeota bacterium | reverse complement strand
GCCGACCTCGCAGATCAACTCGCCGAGGTCGGCTTTCCCGACGGTGTCGTGAACATCCTCACCGGCTTCGGCGATGTCGGCGCCGCCCTCGCCTCGCATCCCGACGTGGACAAGGTCGCGTTCACGGGCTCGACGGAGGTCGGCAGGAAGATCGTGCAGGCCTCCGCCGGCAACCTCAAGAAGGTCACGCTCGAACTCGGCGGCAAGTCGCCCAACGTCATCTTCTCCGACGCCGACCCCGAGGTCGCCGCGCGTGGCGCCGCCTCGGCCATCTTCTTCAACCATGGGCAGTGCTGTTGCGCCGGGTCGCGCCTGTTCGTCGAGGAACCCGTCTATGACGAGGTTGTCGAGCGCATCTCCAAGATCGCTGCCGGCATCAAGGTCGGTCCCGGCATGGCCCCCGACACGGAGATGGGCCCGCTTGTCTCCGCCGAGCAACTCGAGCGCGTGCGGGGCTACATCGACGCCGGCGTGCGCGAGGGCGCCCATGTCCTGACCGGCGGGACGAAGCACGACGGCCACGACCGCGGTTACTTCTGCCGCCCCACCGTCTTCGGCAACGTGAAGAAGGACATGAAGATGATCCGCGAGGAGATCTTTGGCCCCGTCGTCGCCGCGTTCCCCTTCCGCAAGCTCGAGGACGTCGCCGCCGAGGCCAACGACACC
>CAYTRP010000230.1:0-2172 GCA_964440195.1 uncultured Candidatus Sumerlaeota bacterium | reverse complement strand
GTACGGCCTGGCGGCGGGAATCTTCACCCGCGACATCTCCAGGGCCCATCGCCTGGCCGGGATGATCCGCGCCGGTAGCGTCTGGATCAACTGCTACAACATGTTCGACGCCGCCTCGCCCTTCGGTGGGTTCAAACAGAGCGGCTACGGACGCGAAATGGGCAAGCACGCGCTGGAGAATTACACGCAGACCAAGAGCGTGTGGGTGAAGCTGGAATGAGGTGGCGATTGTAAGCGCGGTCAGGGTAGATCCGGGCAGCCAAGCCACTCAATGCCTTGGCTGCCCGGTTCCGTCTCCGCCCCAAACCTCAGTTCAACGTCGCCATCAAGTCCGCGCGCGCGTCCTTGCCGATGGGTTGCAGGTCGAATTTTTCCTGCAGGATGGCGAGCACGTTCGGCGAGACGAAGGCTGGCAGCGCCGGGCCCAGGCGGATTCCCCTTACCCCGAGGTGCAGCAGCGTCAGGAGCACCGCGACGGCCTTTTGCTCGAACCACGACAGCACGATCGTCAGCGGCAGGTCGTTCACGCCGCACTTGAAGGCGTTGGCGAGGGCGAGGGCCACCTGGATCGCGCCGTAGCTGTCGTTGCACTGGCCCATGTCGAGCAGGCGAGGCACCGAGAGGCCGTTGAGCTGGATCGTGCCGAAGTCCTGCTCGCGGATGCGGTACTTGCCGCAACCCAGCGTCAGCACGATCGAGTCCCGCGGCGTCGCGCCGGCGTACTCATGGTAGTAGTTGCGGCCGGGCTCGGCGCCGTCGCACCCGCCGATCAGGTAGAAGTGCTTGAGGCGGCCTTCCTTCACCGCCGCGACGATGTGCTCGGCCAGCCCGAGGATCGCCGTGTAGTGGAATCCAACCGTGGACTTCCCGCGCGCGGTTGCCTTCAGCGGCCCGCATTCCAACGCCTTCGCGACCACCGCGCCGAAGTCGTCGGCCGCTAGGCGCGTCGCGCCCGGCACCGCCGTGAACCGCGTCGTGAACAGGCGATGCAGGTACGTGTTGTTCGCGCGCGGGATGAGCACGCAATTGGTCGTGGCGAGCACCGCGCCGCCGAACTGCTCGAACTCGTCGCGCTGCTTCTGCCATGCGCCGCCAAAGTGCCCCTTCAGGTGCGGATACGCGCGCAGGTTCCCGTACATGTGCGCGGGCATCATCTCGCCGTGGGTGTAGACATTGATCCCCGTGCCGGCGGTCTGCTCGAGCAGGTTCTTCAGGTCCACCATGTCGTGCCCGGTGACGAGGATGCCGGGGCCGTCGAACAGCCCCTCCTCGATTTCCACGGGGGAGGGCGTGCCCATCACCTCGACGTGGCCGTCGTTGAGCAGTTCCATCACGCGCAGGTTCATGCGGCCGCATTCCAGCACCAGTTCGAGCAGCGACCCCAGGTCAAAGTTCACGTTCGTGACCGTGGCGAACAGGGCCTCCTCGATGAAAGCCTCGACCTCGGGGTCCGTCTTGCCCAGGCGCCGCGCGTGGGCCTTGTAGGACGCCATGCCCTTGAGCCCGTAGAGGAGGATCTTCTGGAGGCTCTCCATGTCGGGGTCCTTGCCGCAGACGCCCACGGACGTGCAGGCGGTTCCCCGGAACGTTTGCTCGCACTGGTCGCAATGCATCAGGTCCACCATGGTCGGTATTCCTTTCGGTTTTTGGCTGACGTGGGGAGGCTTAAATGAGGATATTTGGAGGTCAAGATCCAATTAGTCCGTTGTCCGGAATCACGGCTCCTTTCGCCCCACCCAATCCTCCTCGAAGCAGCGAGCGGCCATCGCATTTTGGGGCATTCAACAGGACGTTCTCAAAGTCGCAATCTCCGCGTTGCTGCCCGGCGGCGGCATCCTCGACGGCAGCATCCTCGACAGATGGCCAAATACGCCTGCGGTGCCGCCGCCTCGCGCCCAGAAGGGCAGCACGGAATCTTGCGCCCTTGAAAACGTCCTGGGGTACTTTGAGAATATCCTGGGCATTCAAGCCCGTGCGGACTTTCCCCTTTACGCCATTCTCTCGCTGGCCGACATAGCGCTTTCACAATCTGACGACGAGGCGGCGCCCTGCGGGGTTTTGCCGCCCAGGAAAGTGACCCGACGACCCCATGAAGGCACTCATCACCGGAATCACCGGTCAGGACGGCAGCTACCTGGCCAAGTTGCTTCTGGCCAAAGGCTACGACGTCCA
>CAYTRP010000229.1:4887-6213 GCA_964440195.1 uncultured Candidatus Sumerlaeota bacterium | reverse complement strand
ATGAGCTGGGTGGTCATCGCCCTGTATCTCGCCTTCTCGACGTGGCTCGCCCACATCATGACGGGCAAGCAGGCAACAATGAAGGATTTCTTCCTGGGGGGGCGCCAGTTGCCCTGGCCCATCGTCTCCTGTTCCATCATCGCCACCGAGATCAGCGCCATGACCATCGTGGCCGTCCCGGCGTACTTGGGGGTGGAGACGGGAAACATGTCCTACGGGTTGCTGGCCATCGGGAACATCATCGGGCGCATCCTGGTGGGCATCTATTTCGTGCAGGCATGGTACCAGCGCGAAATCTACAGTCCCTACGACTACATCGGCCATCACCTCGGCATCACGGGACAACGGACGACGAGCATCCTGTTCGCCATTGGCGGCACACTGGCCCAGGCCACGCGCGTTTTCCTGACAGCCCTCGTGCTGACAGTGATGACCGGCCTGGACGTGTACCTCTGCATCGTGCTGGTCGGGGGCGTGTCCATCCTGTGGACATTCATGGGCGGAATGACGACGGTCATCTGGACGGACGTGGTGCAGTTCGCCGTCTTTGCCCTGACCGCGATCATCATCACCATTGTCGTGACGTTGGAAATCCAGAGTCACGGGGTTCCCTTCTGGAGCATTTGGGAAACAGGGTGGGAACGTGGAAAGATGGTGATGGTCGTTCCCGATCTCTGGTATCACCTGGACCCGAGGAACAACTTCACGCTGCTCACCGGCGTGATCGCCGTGAGCATCGGTGGCCTCGCGGCATACGGGACGGACCAGATGATGGTGCAGCGCGCTTTCTGCTGCAAGGGGGAGAAGGAAGCCTTCAAGGCCATCGCGTGGTCCTCCGTCGGGCAGTTCATCATGTTCTTCTGCCTGCTCTCGGGCGTGGCCCTGTGGTACTTCTACCAGGAGGCGAATATCCCCGGCGTTCCCCTTCCCGAGGAAACGGCGCAGATCAAGAAGAACACCAACAGCCTTGTGCCGGTGTTCGTCAAGTATCGCGTCCACTGGTTCGTGGGCGGGGTGATCGTGGCGGGCATCTTCGCGGCGGCGATTTCCTCGCTGACCTCGATCCTCGCGGCCTTGGCGGAGCAAACCATCAGCGCCATGCGGCACGAGGGCATGGTTTCCGAGGAAGACCCCACCATCGTCGCCAAAAGCCGCGTCGCCGTCGTTTTCTGGGGCGTCGTGTTGACGCTGATCGCGTGTGCCTTCCCCTTCTTCGGCTACGAGAAGGGAATCCTCCTCGATCTGGCGCTGGGACTCGCGGGTCTGGTGGCGGGCGGCATCCTCGGAACTTTCCTGATCGCCCTCGTGCCGTCCTGGAACCGGGAT
>CAYTRP010000229.1:3263-4877 GCA_964440195.1 uncultured Candidatus Sumerlaeota bacterium | reverse complement strand
TCGTCAAGCAGGCGCATGAGGAATTTCCGGACCGCCTGATCCCCTATTGCGCGGGCCTGAGCGTGCTCGCGATCTTCGCGTTGATGCAGCACGGCTTGTGGACCGCAATTGTCATTGGAGTTGTGGGATTGGTCGTTCTGGGCGGAATCGTCATCGTCGCCTTGCGCGGCGGAGCCTCCGGTGGCCAACTGATCTTCAAGCTCGCCGTCGCAACCGGCCTGCTGGCTCTGATCCTGTTCATCAACCAGTTCCAATACATCGAGAACGAGGTGCCACGCTACCTGACCGTTGGCTGGCCGTGGTACACCCCCATCGGGCTGATGGTCATGCTGATCGCCGGTTTGCTGATCTGCGATCCGCCACGCATCAGGAAAAATGAAACACCCGGGTCCGTCTCTGCGGCTTGACACGATTCCGGCCCCATCCCCAGCGTTTGACCGCCAACGGGAAAGCTTTTCCCACTTCGCCGAAAGAAGAGTCCTGCCATGACATTCCGTTCTCGTGCCTTTCGAGGTTCCTGGTTCACGTGCCTGACACTTTTTGTGATCGCCTTGGGGCTTGCCGGTTGCGATTCCACTCCCCGCAGTGACACCCCGGGTGGGGCGGCAGCGGGCGACCGAAACGTCGATGCGGGCAGCGGCCCCATCAAGATCGGGTTCTACGGGAGCCTTACGGGGAACACGGCGGTCTTCGGCAACGCCAACCTCAACGGCGCGCGCCTTGCGGTGGAGGAAATCAACGCCGCCGGCGGAATCAATGGCCGCACGATCGAATTGATCTCGCAGGACACGCAAAGCCGCGATGACCAGACAAGCACGGCGGTTCGCCGCCTGATCGAGAGCGACAAGGTCGTCGTGCTCGTGGGCGAGGTGGCCTCGACCCTCAGCCTTGCCGGCGGCCGGATTGCCCAGCAAAGCAAGGTGCCGATGGTCTCGCCCGCGTCGACCAACGTGCGCGTCACGATGGAAGGCGACATGATCTTCCGCGTCTGCTTCATCGATCCCTTCCAGGGGTACGCCGTCGCCAAGTTCGCCCGCGAAAACCTGGGGCTGAACCGCGCCGCCATCCTCTTCGACCAGGAGCAGGACTATTCCACGGGCCTGCGCGATGCCTTCCGCACCGCCTTTACGGAGATGGGCGGCGAGATCGTCGCCGTTGAAGCGTACACGAGCGACACGAAGGATTACGGCCCGCAAATCACTTCGCTGCGGGCGACCAACGCCGAGATGGTCTTTGTCCCCGGCTACTACAACCAGATCGGCGACTTTGTGGTGCAGGCACGCCAGCGCGGGTTGACCCTGCCGATTCTGGGCGGAGACGGCTGGGAGTCGCCAACCCTCGTGGAAATTGCCGGGCAGGCCATCGAGGGTTCCTACTACTCGAATCATTTTGCCCCCGACAATCCCGATGAAAAAGTCCAAGGGTTCCTGAGCCGCTTCAAGGCAAAGTACAACCAGGATGCCGAGGCCATGGCAGCGTTGGGATACGACGCGATCCTGGTGGTCGCCGATGCCCTCAAGCGCGTCATGGACGAGGAGAAGCCCCTCTCCAGCCGGAACATTGCCCATGCCCTAAGCACGACGGCCGAGTTCCCGGGCATCACCGGCGAGATCA
>CAYTRP010000229.1:0-3253 GCA_964440195.1 uncultured Candidatus Sumerlaeota bacterium | reverse complement strand
CCATCGACAAGGATCGCAACGCGAGCAAGGCCGCGACGATCCTGCAGATCAAGGATGGTCGCAAGCAATTCGCCGCCATGGTCGAGCCGTGACGATGATCGACAACGCGGCGGGCCGGTGACCGGCCCGCCGCGCCCGTTTTCTCCCCCACATTTCCGCATTCTTCCCCGCGTGCCTCGCCCGAATTGTCCGACTTCCTGTCCAACTTCCTGATCACCTTCATCAATGCGCTCGCATTGGGCAGCCTTTATGCGCTCATCGCGTTGGGCTACACGATGGTTTACGGGACGCTCAAGTTCATCAACTTCGCCCATGGCAGCATCTTCATGATGGGCGCGTGGCTGTCGCTCAAGCTGGTCAATGCGTTCGGCTACACCAAGTCCGACGTGGCGGTGCCGATCCTGGTCTCCATCCTCGTCCTGCTGGGCGTGATGGTTGCCTGCGGCCTTCTCGGCGTGCTGGTCGAGCGCCTCGCCTACAAACCGATGCGCAACGCGCCTCGGCTCAACGTGCTCATCACGGCCATCGGTGTTTACCTCTTCATCGAGAACACGTCGGCGCTGCCGGGGATCTTCGGGCGCGAACCGCAGCCGGTGCCGCCGATGATCCCGCGATCCGAACTCTTCAACATCATGGGGGTGTCGATCCTGTGGGTGGATGTCTGGATCATCCTGCTCTCCTTCGCGCTGATGGGGCTCCTGGAGTGGCTTGTGTTCCGCACGCGCCTCGGGGCCGCGATGCGCGCCGTCTCGCAGGACACCAAGGTGGCATCGCTCATGGGGATCCCGGTGGATCGCACGATCTCGATCACCTTCATCGTGGGATCGGTGCTCGCCGCGGCGGCGGGATTTCTCTACGCCCAGAAGTACGGCAGCGTCGTGGATCCCGGCCATTATTCGTGGATGATGTTGGGCATTATCGCCTTTGTGGCGGCGGTGATGGGTGGCATCGGCAACGTGCGCGGAGCGATGGTCGGCGGGCTGCTGATCGGGTTCCTCCAGATCTTTGGGGCGACCTATCTCTATTCCGGGTATCGCGACCTGTACGTGTTCACGGTGCTGATCGCGATCCTGCTGATCAAGCCGACGGGCCTCTTTGGCAAAGCCACCGTGGAGAAGGTCTGAGATGCCCCCCTTGTCCCAACGTCATTGGTGGCATTCGACCCCGGCCGTCTTCGGACGTGGCATCTCGCCCTACCTGTTCTCGATCGTCGCGGCACTCGCCATCCAGTTTCTCCTTTTCCCCCGCATTGACAACCTGACGATCTCGATCGTCAACCTGATCGGCATCAACATCATCCTGGCCGTGTCCCTCAATGTGGTGAACGGCTACACGGGGCAGTTTTCCATCGGCCATGCGGCGTTCATGGCGCTGGGCGCCTATACCGCCGGCGGCATCACCTTCTATGGCTCCCACCTCATCTGGGGCACCAGCGACCGCATTGGCGGGATCCTTGGCATTGGAGAGTGGTTCTACCTGCTCGCGATCCTGCTCGGCGGGTTGGTGGCGGCGTTGTTTGGGTGGCTGGTCGGCCTGCCGTCGCTGCGATTGCGGGGAGATTATCTCGCCATCGTGACCCTTGGATTCGGCGAGGTCGTCCGAGTCCTGCTGGCCACAAGTCGCGAGCAGATCTTCGAGACGGAGGCCATCCGGGAAGCCTCGGCGATCACGCTGGCCACGAGTCTTGGCGCCTCGCTGGGACTGCAGCGGATTCCGCACTACACCAATGCATTCTGGATTTTTCTCTTTGTCTTCATCACGCTGATTGTTTGTTACCGGGTCAAATATTCCATCCACGGCCGTGGGTTTCTGGCGATTCGCGAAAACGAGCTGGCGGCGGAGGCCATGGGGATTCCCACGACCAGGTTCAAGGTGAGGGCGTTCGTGCTCTCGGCGTTTTTCGCGGGCATCGCGGGCGGGCTCTACGCGCATTACCTGGGTGAATCCGTCACGCCGCGCGCGTTTGGCTTTCAGAAGTCCATCGACATCTTCATCTATGTCGTCATCGGTGGCATGGGTTCCATCTCCGGTTCGGTCATTGGCGTGATCGGGTTGACATCGCTGCTCGAGTTCCTGCGCTGGATGCAGATCGAGCAGTACAGGCTGCCGATTTACGCGGCTCTCCTGGTGACCGTGATGCTCTTCCGGCCGCAGGGCATGTTTGGCATCCACGAGGTTTGGGAACTGGCGTGGGTCCGCCGATTGGTTGCCCGTGTCCGCCGGCTGGCCGGGCGCGACGGAGGGATCGCGCCATGAGCGAACTCCTCCACGTCGAAGGGATTTGCCTCTCATTCGGCGGCCTCAAGGCCGTGCAGAACTTCCGCCTCTCGCTCCCCGAGGGTGCGCTGTATGGCCTCATCGGGCCCAACGGGGCGGGAAAAACCACCGTCTTCAATCTCTTGACCGGCGTGTACAGACAGGATGCCGGATCGGTCTCGCTGAAGGGGCGCCGGTTGAATGGCCTCAAGCCCCACCAGTTGGCCAAGGCGGGCCTCGCGCGCACGTTTCAAAACATCCGGCTGTTCAAGCAGCTTACGGTGCTCGACAATGTCATGGTGGCGACCTATCAATCAATCCACCATGGGCTCTTCGCGGTGAGCCTGCGCGCGCCGCGGCACCGCCGCGAGGAGGCGGAGCAACGCGCGCGCTGCATGGAGTTGCTTCGCTTGTTCGAGTTGGAAAAGTTCGCCGGCGAGCATGCCGGCAATCTCCCCTACGGTCACCAACGGCGCCTGGAGATTGCCCGCGCCCTGGCCACCAAGCCCCACGTGCTTCTCCTCGACGAACCCGCCGCCGGGATGAATCCCGCCGAGAAGGCGGAACTCGCGGCCCTCATCCGCCGCATCCGAGACGAATTCCGGCTGACGATTCTTTTGATCGACCACGACATGGGGCTGATCATGCGCATTTGCGAGGAGATCACCGTCCTCGACCATGGCCAGATCATCGCCCACGGCACGCCCGACCAAATCCAGAATGATCCCAAGGTCATCGAGGCCTATCTTGGCATCGATGCGGTGGAAGAATGAACACAGAATTCAGAATTCAAAATTCAGAAAGGGCGCGAATCATGCGCTCTCAAAGTGGCTTGGGCATCCTGCCCAATACCAACCCGTGTTATCGCCACCCGCGACCTTCGGCCAAAGAGGACGCTGGAGAGCAAAAAGCCGCCACGGGCAAGATGCCAATGCCGTTCAGTGGTTTCGCGCGTCCATGTGCACGATCCACGCCCCGGTTTTTTGCCCACGACTTT
>CAYTRP010000228.1:2945-6217 GCA_964440195.1 uncultured Candidatus Sumerlaeota bacterium | reverse complement strand
GATCCTGCCGAACAGGACTGTTGGGGGAATCGACTGCCGGGGGCGCTTCGGTGCGTTGGGGTCGTCCGGGTCGCCAAACACCGTGGCGAGGGTTTCGGTAACGTGCTTTTCGAAGGCCACGGTTTCGGCCTTCGTGGGCTTGTATTCGGAACGGTCGCCAAGGCCCTTCATGCGGTCGAACGGCGTGGGAATGTAGGCGGCGAGGCGTTCCACCGGTTCGGCGGTGGACGCGTCCTTTGACCGGAACGCCGGATCGGCGGCGCTGCTCTCGGCCACCTTCCCCCGCCGCTTGTAGTACCCCGAGAGCAACTTGTCGTAGAAGGCATTCAGGCGATCCACGCCGCGCTGGCGCCCGAAGAGCTTGCGCAGGCGGCTGAGAAGACGCCCGAACACGCCGCGCAACTTGCCGAAGGAGCCTTCCCGGCTCTTCGCGAACTTGATGAAGGACTCCGCGCGAACCTCCGCGTCGGGCTCCGCCTCTTGCAGCGCCGCCAGTTCAGTGTCCGTCAGGAACACGTCCTCGGCGCGGTGAACCGCCTCGTGGAGCGTCGTGTCCTTCGGATCGAGCGACGGATCGCCCGTGGCGATGTCCGCCCAGTCCTTGTGATACCGTCCCGCCCGCTCGTTGCCCCACTCGTCGATCACTTTCTCGACGAAGCGGATGTTGTCGTCGCCGAACATGTCGTTCCAGAGTTCGCGGGCCTCGGCGACGGTGCCGCGCGGGGAGCCGGAGACGAGGGCGCGGAATTGCGGGCCAGTGCCCGTCGCCTCGTCGCCGTCAGGCTGAACAACCACCGATGCGCGAGGAGCGTTCTGTGCGGAGAGCGAGTCAATTTCCCCCTCAAGCTGCTTCTCGCGCTGGCGCAGCCGATTCAACTCGGCCTCCTTATCGAAGGGGGCGTCCAGTTCCTTCGCGAGTTCCTTGACTTTGCGCCGGGAATCTTCCAGGTCGGCCTTCTTCTCTTTCAGCCTGGCTTCCAGCCGGGCGAGCGGACGCTCCATTCTGGTGATCTGCGCAACGGTATCGTCGCCCGGATTGATACCATCCAGCACGAAGGATATGCTCTTGTCGGGCCGGTATTCAAGGGTCGCTCTGACGAAGATGGCGCCCTGCGAGTCCATTGGGATCACTTTCTGCAACGAGACGGAGAAAGCCCCAAGGTTGCCGATGGTTCTTTTGTCCTCGGCGATTCGCAAGTCCCCAATGATGGTCTTTACATGCGCCCACGCTTCCTTTCGGTCCGTGTATTCCTTCCGGCCAATGGTCATCCTGAAGTTCTCGCCGGACAAGTCGGGCTGGTTGTCCACCGCGTCGGACAGCTTTTCAATGTAGCTTTCGCCCGCCTCTATTTCGCTTCTCAGGCGGTTCATGGTCATGCTGTTCGCGAACAGGGTATCACGGTGCGCCTGTCTCAAAGTCCCCAAGCGCGAGATTTCGCCCTGCACCTGCGAAAGCTCCAGCACTCTTGGATCGGACGACGACAATCCCTTGGCCATCGCGTACTGGCTCGCCTCGTCGAGTCCCACGTCTTCCATGCTGTCGAGGGACTGGTTGCCGGACAGGAACTGGGCGAGGAAAAGCTGCTTCCTCTCCAGCACCGCCCACATCTTCTCGTCCGTTGGTCCCTTGGTCGCGTAGGCAAGGATTTCCACCTCGGCATTGGTGTTCTTCTGCCGGACAATCCTGCCTTCCCGCTGTGCCAGCGACGCGGGATACCACGGCGCGTCAAGGTGATGCAGGGCCTTTAGGCGCTGTTGGGCATTCACGCCGGTTTCCATCCCCTTGCCGCCGAGGAGGAAGCGCACCGCCCCTTCGTTCATGTCGCTGAAGAGCTTCTTCTTGCTGTCGCTCGTCTTGAAGTCCTGGATGAAGGCGATCTCCCGCGCGGGAACTCCCCGCGCCACCAGCCCGCTCTTGATCGCCTGATAGGCGGAGAACCCGCGCTTCCCGCTGGCCTCTCCGGGATAGCCGATTTCAAGAAAGATCATCTGTGTGTGGCGTTCCGCCGCGCCATCCTCGTAAACGCGAATCGCGTTCTCCAGCATCTTCTCGATCTTCCCGTTCGGGTCCGGGGGGAGCGACGGGTCGATGTATCTCTGGTCAAGGTTCGCGTATTTCGCATCCGTCATCACGGACAGGATGATGTCGTCCCCCTTTTTCGGCGGACCCGAACGATTCTCGATGGCCTTGATGCGACGGGCAATAACCTCGTCCGTGTAGTATTTCTGGGCCGCGCTGGGTTCGGAGACGACTAGTTGCCTTCTCCCTCCCTTTGTCTTTGGGAGGTTAAGCCCCTCGATGTCCTTTGTCCTCACGACATCGCCGAACGTGCCCCAAATCTGCGAAAGGACGCCGGTATTCACGAACTTGGCGAATCGCGAGACCTGCTTGTAGGTGCCCGCCGGGTTCGGCTCAAGGGCGGCCTCCACTTTCCCGAACATGGACGCCCATGCGTCGAAGTTGTGGATGTCGAGGTCCTTCATCCTCGGCTCCATCATGTAGCGCATGACGGTGAAAAGCTCGCCCATCGTGTTCGTGATGGGCGTGCCGGACATCAGGACGAGATTCTTGCCCGGCTTCTTCTCGTCAAGGTAGCGACTCTTCATGTACAAGTCCCACGCCTTCGCGCTCCCGTTCGGGTCGATCCCCTTGATGGACGCTTGTCGGGTGGCGAATTGCAGCTTCCGGAACTCGTGGGCTTCGTCCACGAAAAGGAAGTCCGCCCCAAGCTCCTCGAAAGCCACCCCCTTGTCTTTCTTGTCCTGGGTGGTGAGGGCGGCAAGGCGCTGGGACATCTTGTCCATCGCCCTCTCTATTTCCTTGATCGTGATCCTGTCGCCATCGTCCTCGGCGGCCTGAAGTATCTCTGCATAGTCCTCCAACATCTGCTCGATCCGGCCTTTTTGGAAGTCCGGGCTCATCTGGAGAAGGCCGAAAGACGAGTGGGTCACGATGATCGCGTCCCAGTTTTCGGCGGATGCGCGGGCCATGAACCGGTGCCGGTTGCTCGTGTGGAATTGCTCCTCGTCGGCGACAAGTATCTTCGCCATTGGATACAGGTCCAGGAACTCCGTGCTGAACTGCTTCAACATGTGGTTGGGGACAACGTACATGGGCTTGTTCACAAGCCCGATGCGCTTCATCTCCATTCCAGCCGTGATGGAAGCGATGGTCTTTCCGGCCCCAACCTCGTGCGCCATGTAGGTGTTGCCGGTCTGCATGATGCGCCACGCGACCGCGCGCTGGTGATCGCGGGGGCTATACTTCGACG
>CAYTRP010000228.1:1222-2935 GCA_964440195.1 uncultured Candidatus Sumerlaeota bacterium | reverse complement strand
CGGAAGTTCGACGGTTCCCACCTGTCGCTTCCCGGAATGTCGTCGAACTTCCGCTTCACCGTGTTGTTGAAGTTGTCGTTGTATTGCCGTCCCAGCCTCGTCGCCCTCTTGGCGTCCCTCCAGACCCATTCGGCGAATGCGTCCTGCATTTGCCGGAGCTTGTCGATTGCCGCCTCCGTTGCTTTTCGGTCGAGCACGGTTCCGCCGTCAGGGGTCTTTTCCGTGACCCTTATCTCGGAATTGTTCAGGGCGTGTTCAAGTATCTCTTCCGTCCGGACATTCAACGTCTCCCATTTGGAAACGCCAGAGGCACCATGCCCTTTTGGGACGGTCCATTTTCCGGTGGTCTTGTTGTGAGACACATACACGCTACGGCCCAGAACCTCGCTCGCGAACGCTTTGATGTCGTCCGTGGAAAGGAACGGAACGCCAAGGCGCAGGGTGATCCTTGAAGGCGGAAGGTCTTCGGGCTGCACAGCTTCCAGCGCCGTCACGTTCCGTTGCAGCGCCGGGTTGTGCTCCAGCGCCTTTTTCGCCTGGGCCAGCTTCTCCCTGACGTTGCCCGAGAGGTAGGAATCGGCGGTCTCCTGCTCGCCAGTCGCCGGGTTCAGGTAAATGGCGGACCCAAGGGCTTCGACCAGACCCTCCTCGGAAAGTCCAAGGAGCCCGGACATGTACGGGAGATCGACCCTGCCTTTTTGGTCGAGGGACACAAGGAGGGCATCCTGCGGCGTTTCCATCTTCCGGTCGGGGGCCGGGCGAATGATTCTTTCGGTGAACACCGGGGCCAGGGACACCTCGCCCGTCTCGCGGTCATGGCGTTCGAGCGCGGACACTCTCCAGACATCGGGATCGGTAATGAGGATGTCCACGTTGGGCATCTTGTAGTGGATGGTTTCCCCACCATCCCTGCCCTTGTAGGCCCTTTCCGTCTCGATCGAGAAATACCCGTTCTTCTTCACGAACGCATCATGCGCGGCCTTCAACGCCTTCTGCGCCTCCGCAAGTTCCGCGTCGCTTCCATCCCGGACCTGCACGGCATAGACATTCAGGGTCGCATCCCGAAGCGGGATGTAATCCTTGATAATCTTCAGATGGGTGACGGGAACTCCTCCGGTTTCGCCCTTCGCCTTCGCCTTGACGGGCACGGGGCCTTGTTTCTCGCGGGTGTAAACTTGCCCATCGTCGCCCAGGAAGTAGGCGCCCATCTTCACCGCGCCGGGATTCCCCTCCATCGCTCTCGTGAGAATGCCGTCGGCGCCGGAGGAAGCGGGGTCGCCCTTGTAGATGTTCTTCGGGAGCTTATCGACGGCCTTCCCGAAGTCTTCCTCGATGTCCGCCCCTTCCTTCGCCACGATGGTTGGCACGTCGGCCCGGTACATGGTTCCCGTGAGCCGAAGATCGCCAAGCATCATGCCCGGGTTGGCGGCGAAGTATTCGTTGATCGCCGCCGGACCGTCGGGCGTGGCAACTGTCTTCAGGTTGGCGAACGCCGGGCCGGAAGGCTTGGCGTCTGGGTCGGCCCGCTTCTGGAAGAAGAGAACGTCCGTCACGACTTCCGTTCCGGCGTTCTCCTTGAAGGCGGTTTGCGGAAGGCGAATGGCCCCCACAAGGTCGGCTTGGCCGGCGACATACTCCCGCGCCGCGTCCTTGGCCGAATCCATCGTGTACCGGCTGGTGACGAGCACCATCAGGCCGCCCGGGCGGAGGCGG
>CAYTRP010000228.1:707-1212 GCA_964440195.1 uncultured Candidatus Sumerlaeota bacterium | reverse complement strand
TCCAGGGACTTTGCAATGAAGTAATTGTGCAGCGCGAACCCGTGCTTCCGATACCTTGGGTCCGCCATGATCTTTGTCTCGGCGAATGGGGGATTCCCGAGAACAAGGTCGAACGTGCCGTCCGGCGCGTCGAAGTTCACGAAGTCCTGCTGGATGACATGGGAGTCGGGGTAAAGATACCCGGCGATCGCGGCGGTTGTCGGGTCGCGCTCGACCCCCACGAAGCGGCTGCCTTGGGCCATCGCTTCCGGCATGAGCCCGATGAAGTTGCCGATGCCGACCCCGGGCTCCAGGATGCGTCCGCCCTTGAACCCAAGTCGCTCAAGCCCGCGATAGATGGAGCGGATGACCTTCTCCGACGTGTAATGGGCGTTCAGCGTGGAACGCCGCGCCGCCGCATACTCGCTGTCGCTCAGAAGGTTTCGGAGTTCCTTCCCAAGTTCCTCCCAGCCGTCCCTGTAATGACCGTTCTTGTCGGGGAAGATGTAATTGGCGAGGCTCGAAG
>CAYTRP010000228.1:0-697 GCA_964440195.1 uncultured Candidatus Sumerlaeota bacterium | reverse complement strand
CCACATACTTCACAAGTTGGGCCTGCTCTTCTGGCGTCGCCCCGCGCCCCTGCGCAAGAAGCGTTCGCACGATCCGAATGGCCTTGAGGTTGTCCTGGGCCTTTTGCCGGGGACCGCCCTTGCCAAGTCGGTCGGAATCCGTGATCCTGTAATTGGAGGGCTTGGAGGTTATTCCTCCCGGTACAGGAACTCCGCCTCTTCCCGAAGCTGATCCATCAACACTTCCCGAATCTCCAGCTTCGAGGTCTCTGCTTCCCGAAGTTTCTCCTCCTCTGTTCCCGTCGCCGACCGCAGGACGTTGGCCACCGCCTCGTTTTCCTGGCCGCCCCACTCTTCCTGCGCGTCCTCCAGCGCCTTGACCAGTGTCCCCTCCCTCTCCATCTTCGCCCGTAGATTCTTGGGTATCAGATGAAACAGTGCTTCCGCGTACATCCCCGGAACCGGGTTTTTGCTCGTCATCGTCCCTTGCCTCCTTAATGGTGGCGGAAGGTTCATTATTTTCCCACGTCCCCGCAACGATTTCCTGCTGGAACCGCACGAGATCGGGGCGCGCGGCGCGGAAAGTCTTCTGACCGCGCTCGCGCCCCATCGCGCCGGTCAGCCCGCGCAGGACGTTGCGAAGGAACTCCGTGAAGTCCGCCCCGGCCTGAACCGCATCGCACCCGCCCGTTGTTCCAGGCGGCATGGCGCGATGCGG
>CAYTRP010000227.1:0-6237 GCA_964440195.1 uncultured Candidatus Sumerlaeota bacterium | reverse complement strand
CAAGACCGGTATACATTTGCACCAGCCTTGCCCCCGCCTCCAATTTCTCCCGAACTTCCGCCGCGCTGGACACGCCCCCCACCGCGATGATCGCGAGCCTTCCCCCGGCGCGATGCGCGATGCGCGCCACGATACCGGTGCTCCTCGCCCTCAGGGGTTTCCCACTCAGGCCGCCCTCCTGGCCGGATAGCGGCGAGGACAACCCCTCACGCGAGCGCGTGGTGTTTGTCGCAATGATTCCCGCCATTCCCTGTTCGATGGCGACATCCACGATGGTGTCCAGTTCCTCGGGGGCAAGGTCCGGCGCAACCTTCACCAGCAGCGGCCGGGGCTCGATGTGTTGCGAAGCGGACTGACGCAGGTTCTCCGCGCGCAAATCCCCCAACAGGCCGGCGAGATAGCCGGCGCCCTGCAACTCGCGCAGTCCCGGCGTGTTCGGCGAACTGACGTTCACCGCCAGATAGTCCGCATACGGCAACACGCGCCGCATCACCGCCACATAGTCGCGCGCGGCATCCCCGAGGGGTGTCTCCTTTTGCTTGCCGAGGCTCACGCCAATGCGGAAGCGCCTCCCCTTCAGCGCCCACAGGCGGATCAGCCTCGGCAGCGCCGCCTCCACGCCTCCATTCGGGAAACCCATGCGGTTGATCAACGCCTGATCCTCCGCCAGGCGGAACACGCGCGGCTTTGGATTGCCGGCTTGTGGTCGCGGCGTCAGGGTTCCCACCTCGACATGCCCGAACCCCAGACACGCAAGTCCCCGGCTGACCCGGACATCCTTGTCGAATCCCGCGGCCACGCCGAGAACGTTCGGAAACTCCACTCCAAAAGCACGAACCGGACGCGAGGAAACCTCCCCCGCCAAGCCGCGCAGCACCGCCCGTCCCACCGCCCACTCCTGCGCCCGTTCCAGCGCCTGGATGGCCAGGTCGTGCGCCAATTCGGCATCCATGCGCCGAAGACAGGGATAAACGATCCGCGAATAGAAGGACATGGTGCTAATGACCACGCACGAAGTGAATGACCATCGGGGCCTAATCCATGCCCACGCTGAATTGTTCGAGCGCGGACGCGATCGTCACGGCCGGGAAGAGAACGTCGAGCACGGTCGTCAAATCGGCCGGCAGCGGTGCCTCGAACACGCGCCACTGGCCATCCGCTGGGTGGCGAAACCGCAGGCGCCGCGCGTGAAGGAAGGGCCTTGAGTGCTTCTGCACGGTTGCCCGCACGAGCGACGAAGCGTTTCGAACGCGCTCGACCGCACGCTGCGCGGTGCCCCCATACAACTCGTCCCCGAGGATCGGATGCCCCATGTGCGCCAAATGCACGCGAATCTGGTGGGTCCGGCCCGTCTCCAGCCGGCATCGGACCAACGAAAAGCCCATGGAGCGCGCCAGCACCTTGACATGCGTCACGGCGTCCTTCGCCCCGGCGCCGTCGATTGACCGCTTGATGCGCATCGTTTCGTGCCGCCCGATCGCGGCTTCGATGCGCGCCTCGTCCCAGGAGGGCTCGCCGATGATCAGCGCGAGATAGACGCGCTCCACCGCCCGCTCGCGGATGGCGCGCGACAGGATCCCCATCGCGCGGTCATTCTGGGCGACAACCATCACGCCACTCGTCTCGCGATCGAGCCGATGCACCAATCCGGGTCTCTTGACCCCATTGATGCCGGGGAGGTCCGGGAAGCGATGCAGGAGGGCATTGACCAATGTCCCGTCGGGATTTCCGGCGGCGGGGTGGACAATCATCCCCGCGGCCTTGTTCACCACAATGACATCCTCGTCGTGATACAGGATCTCGATGGGGATGTCCTGGGGTTGGGGCCACGGGGACTCGACGGGTGGAAAGTCGATTTCGATCTTTTCGCCGCCGGCCAACTCGTGGCTGCGCGGAAACACAGCCCCGTTCACACGAACGCGGCCGTCCTTGATCAATTGCTGAAAGTAAGTCCTGCTGTGCACATTCTGCCGGCGACCCAGAAAGGTGTCGAGGCGGACGCCTGCCGCCTCCGGGGGAACCTCGACCAGTTCGGTCCCCTCGACGATCTCATCCTCGGCGTCCTCCGCGAGGGGAGCCGCGCTTGCTTCGTTCTTCGAGCCGCTTTGCAGGGACATGAGAGCCTGGTTGTTCCTGAGGGAAGGCGCCGATCATTCCAGAATCAAAACGAGGGACACGGAATGAGGAGCGCTAGACCGTCGCTTCGCGGTGGTCCAGCCGGTACACCCGATAATCCAGGTGGGGAAACAGGTTGTCGCGTTCCTCCATCTGCGCCACGAGCCCCTCGTCCAGCCGCCCGGACAGGAGCATCTCCTCGAGCGCAAGGAACTCCGTCACATGATCCTTGATGCGCTGGATCGCATAGTCCACCACCGTGTTGGTCTTCATGATGAAGGCCCAATCGCTCGCCTGCGCCAGCAACAACTCCCGGGCCGCCTGGTTGAGGGCGCGCAACTCCAGCCCCTCCGCGTCGGGAAACCGATCGGCGAGCCGAGTCATCCGCTCGGCGATCTGGTCCGTGTGCCGGTAGACCCAGTCGTTCGATCCCTCCAGCCACACCTCGTTGTAGCCCCCAAACCCCCAGGAACTCGGGGCGGGGCTGGCCGCCTGGACGTCGGGATGCCTCTCCAGGTATTCGCTTGGCGTGGTCATCTTCAGGTCATCCTGGTCGTAGTGCATCTTGCGAACCAGAAAGTCCAGGAACTGCGGGCCTTCGAACCACCAATGCCCAAACAACTCCGCGTCATAGGGGGACACGATGAGCGGCGGGCGGTCGGGCATCAGTGTGGACAGGTGGAGAACC
Organism: uncultured Candidatus Sumerlaeota bacterium; assembly: GCA_964440195.1. Taxonomy (GTDB): domain Bacteria; phylum Sumerlaeota; class Sumerlaeia; order SLMS01; family JAHLLQ01; genus CAYTRP01. Next base: position 3,434 of record CAYTRP010000227.1, on the reverse strand, counting down.
TGCTGCTGGCGGCAGAATAAAAAGTGCCCCGCGTGCGTGGCCGCGGCCTCCCGCGCCTCATCCTCGATGTACGGCTCCTTGTCCTGGAGCAACCCGCCCTTGCGGGTGATGCGATGGTACTTGATCCCGGTCGCAATGCGCAGGCCCGACGAATGAATGTACGGCCGCAGGTAATCCAGTTCGAGGTCGAATCCGATGTCGCGATAGAACTCGCGGTAGCGCGAGTCCCCGGGATACCCATGCTCGGCCGACCACACGGAGCGCGAGGATTCCTGGTCGCGGCCAAACGCCGCCGGACCCGCGGGGGTGCGCAGTGGCGCGAACACCCCATACTTGGGGCGCTTGTCCGCGAACAACAACCCGTGACTGTCCATGAAGAAATACTTCAATCCATGCCGGGCCAATACCTCGTCCAGCCCCGGGTAGTAGCCGCACTCGGCATTCCAGATCCCGCGCGGCGCGCGGCCGAACGTCTGCTTGTAGTGTTCCACCGCGATGGCATGCTGCGCATGCACCGCCTCGGGAAAGCGCTGCATCAGCGGCATGAACCCATGGGTGGCGCTGCATGTCAGGATTTCGAGGTTCCCCGCATCCTGATAAAGGCGAAACGCCCCGAGCAGGTCGCGCTGGTATCGGGTCACGTATTCCTCGCGGCATTGACGGAACAATCGCCGGTACATCCGCGAGACCGCATGGAACTCCGGCTGGCTGCGCGTGCGGTCCGCCTCGCGATCAGCCAACTCAATCAGGCGATCGAGATGCCCGAGGTACCGCGTTTGCAACAACTCGTCCGCAAGCATGGAACACAGCGTCGGCGTCAGCGACATCGTCAGCCGCCACGGAATCCCCTCGCCCGACCACGCCTCCATGTTCCGCAGCAACGGGAGGTAGGTCTCCGTGATCGCCTCATACAACCAATCCTCTTCGAGCGTCTCCTCGTCCTCGGGATGCCGGACGAAAGGAAGGTGCGCATGCAGGACCAGCGCGAGGTAGCCTTTGGGGGAGGACATGCGGCGGACATCCTTGGGCGTCATGGCAGGATCGCGGATGCGTTCTGTCCGCGATTCGGCGAGAGGTTCGGATCCCCGGCGCAGTAAGGCAAGGAGAAGGAAATCGCTCCGAAGATCCAGGGCCCCAAAAGGCTTGCGGGGAAACGCGACCAGCGGCCAACGTTTCACTTTGATAAGCTGCCTACATGCTCGAATCTCCAGCCATCATTACGGCTCCCGCACTTCAGCCATACTGCAATCCCTGAAATCATGCATGGAGTCGATGGAGGCTCGGGAGCGAAGAACCCGGGACAAGCCCACCATGACAATCCCGCTCTACCATATCACCCATCGGGACAACCTCGGATCGATCATTGGATGCGGTGGCCTATGGTGCGATGCGGAACGGCGTCGCCACGACTTTGAACACCACAACATCGCCTATGAACACATCAAGAACCGGCGGGCCCGGCGGCCAGTCAGGACCAAGGCGGGCGGCATGCTGGCGGATTATGTGCCCTTTTACTTCGCGCCGCGTTCGCCGATGCTCCACACGATCAATCAGGGGAACGTGGAACCGGCCTTGAGGGGGCAACAGAACCAGATCGTGCATCTGGTGACCAGTGTGGAGCGCCTGTCGGCTACGGGACGTCCCTGGTGCTTCACCGATCGTCATGCGGACCTCGACTACGCCCGGTTCTTCGACTCCCGGGAGGATCTGATGGGCACCATCCGCTGGGACGTGATGCGGGATGATTACTGGGGGCGCTCCCAGGAGCAGAAGGAACTTCGCCAAGCGGAATTCCTCCTTCAGAGTCATGTTTCCTGGGACGACATTCTGGAGATTGGGGTGGGGCGCATCTCGGGTTTGTTCCCGACAGGACAGAACGAGCCAAAAACGATTTGAAGCACAGAGTCCGCAGAGATCGCGGAGAAAAGAGAGAACGGAACCGGCCTCCACGTTTGTCCTTTCTCTGTGCCCTCCGTGATCTCTGTGCTTCCGCTTGTTTTTCGTTTTCCTCGATCAGAACGGGAACAAATCCGAGACGCGCCCCCCACCGGATCGCCGCCTCCATGTCACAGCCGACGGGAAATGAGCCGGAAAACAACATGGAAAGAGAAAGATGAGGGCGCATCTCGGTTTTGTGGCACTTCATACCCCAGAGGAATGGGAATCCGTGGAAAAACGTGGATTTTTCCGCGTTTTTGCGCCGGGTGTCGCAAACATGAGATGCGCCCTTGGGGTGAGGGACGACGCAACTTCGGTTGCGGTCGTGGCCCTGCTTCGCCAATTTAAGGATTCGACGCCGGTCTCCGTCCACAAAGACTGGTATTATTGAGGTTGCGATGATCGAGCTACGGACAGGCAATCTGCTGGAGGCCGACGTGGAGGCCCTTGTGAACACTGTCAACACGGTGGGGGTCATGGGCAAGGGAATCGCCCTCCAGTTCAAGAAGGCCTTCCCCGAGATGGAAGCAGAGTACCGGCGCGCCTGCGAAACGGAGGAGTTGAGACCCGGCAAGGTGCATGTGTACGAACAGCCTCGGGGGGACTTCCTGCACGCGCCGCGTTACATCATCAATTTCCCGACGAAACGGGACTGGAAACACCCCTCGCGACTGGCGGACATCCGTGAAGGGCTGAAGGATCTGGCCCGGGTCATCCGGGAGCGCGGGATCGGGAGCATCGCCGTGCCTCCATTGGGTTGCGGCAACGGGGGACTGGACTGGGCGGTTGTCTTTCCAATGATCGGAGAGGCGCTCGGCGGTCTTCAAAACGTGCGGGTGGTGGTGTATGAACCAAGGGGAGCCCCGCCGCCGGAGCAGCAGATCAATCGGACGAAGAAACCCGCGATGAATTCGAATCGTGCCGCCCTGCTGGGGCTGCTGGGACGGTATCGCGAGTTGGACTATGCATTGACGATGATCGAGGCGCAAAAGCTGGCGTATTTCCTTCAGGTCGCCGGCCAGCCGCTCAAGCTGAAGTTCGCAAAGCATCACTACGGCCCGTATGCCGACGATCTTCGCAAGGTGCTCCGGCATCTGGAGGGTCACTACATCGAGGGCTTTGGCGAGGGGCGAAACAGTCCGGAAACGTCCATCCGGCTGATTGCCGGTGGACTCGCCGAAGCGGAGGAGAAACTGGCCGAAGACCCGGAAACCATTGGGCGCTTTGAACGCGTGGCCCGCCTTGTCGAGGGCTACGAGAGCCCATACGGAATGGAATTGCTGTCCACGGTCCATTGGGTGGCAACACGTGAAGAGCCACCCGCGAAGAATCCTCTGGAGGCTCTGGAATTGATTCGCGCATGGAACCCCAGGAAGAGTGAGTTGATGACCCGGGAGCACGTGCAGACCGCTTGGGTGCGCCTGGAAGGATCCGGTCTTTTCGCGTGAATGGCGGCCGGGGAGTAGGTGGGGTCCGGGACCATATTCGGAATCGGA
>CAYTRP010000226.1:0-6242 GCA_964440195.1 uncultured Candidatus Sumerlaeota bacterium | reverse complement strand
GATGCAGGTCGGCGTACAACTCGGCCAGGGTCAGCGCCCCCAGACTCATGCCGTCCGATACCATGAAGATGATGTTCTTCGGACGTTCCCCCCGGCGCACCCCCATCGCCCCCAGCGGTTGCGAGACGTTCGACGCGCATGCCACCAGACTCGCACCCGCCAGACCCAGGCCGGTGGCCTTCAGGAAATCGCGACGTTCCATGAAAATCCCTTTCTGTGAATCGCCCTGCCAAAAATGGCGGCCTCGCACGGCGGTGCCACCCGCCCCCACGGCGCGAACCGTGCCTTCGTTGGCAATCAAAGGGCCACAGACCACGAGGTGCGAGCAAGTCAGAACCGCGTCAGGACCACTCCCGGGCACCCAAAAGACCCATCAGGCACGGGAATTGTTTTGACTTCATGGACGAAGCCTATCCAATATCCCCCTGACCATTCGGACATCAAGAACCCTCCCTTCAGCCAATCTTATCTGATTTTCGCGAAACACCCCCCTTCCTCGTGCGTCCCTCCAAGTGGTACCTGCCGTGAATAGCAACGGGCAACCAGCCCCCATTACATCCCCGCACGACATCCAGTGCGCCGTCCTGGGCGGCGGCGAGGTCGCCGTTGTCCGCATCAACGGCCGGGGGACCTTCCAGAACAGCGTCCCCTTCCGCCAGCTCGCCGATCATCTCCGCGAGCGCGGCAAACCGCGCGACTTCATCGTCGACCTCATCGACTGCCAGACGATGGACTCCACTTTCCTGGGCGGCCTGGCCGCCGTCAGCATCGCCCAGAAACGCGGGGGCCGCGCCCCCATCGTCGTCGTCAACGCCAACACTCAGGTTCGCCGTCTCTTCAAGACACTCGGCCTGATGCAGGTCCTCGACGTCGCCGACGACCCGCGAAGCCGGGAGGCCGTGATTGCGGAAGCGTGCCACAAGGAGATGTCCGACGCCCCCGTCAGCGGCACCGTTTCCCACAAGGACCAGATCGCCCACACGCTCGAAGCCCACAAGATCCTGTGCGACATCGACGACGAAAACCACACCCGCTTCCAGACCGTCATCGAATACCTGGAAAAAAGCCTGAAGGAAGAGGAAGGGTGAAGGCTGAAGGATGAATGGGGTTTGTGGATCGTGATTCGGAAATCCGCCATCCCGCACTTTCCCATTCCATCCATTTCTCCTATCCGTCCCATTCGTCCCATCTGACCGATCCACGAATCCCGTACCCCGATTCACGAACCCCGGAGTCCCCTTGAACGAAGAAATCCGAGCAGGACGACAACAATTCAAACGCGCCTTCCTTGTCGGCGTTCAGATCCATCCCACGCCGCGCGCCGCCGTCGAGGACCACCTCTGCGAACTCGAAGCCCTCATCGACACGCTGGGCGTGGAAGTCGCCGCCGTCGAGATCGTCAAACTCGCGCGCCAGTCTCCCCAATATCTCATCGGCAGCGGCAAGGCCGAGGAGATCATGACACGCATGGAGGCGATGGAGTGCGACCTCCTTGTCTTCGACGACGACCTGGCGCCGCCGCAGCAACACCTGTGGGAATCCAAGGCCAAGTGCGCCGTCATCGACCGCCGCAAGGTCATCATCGACATCTTCGCCCAGCGCGCCCAGACACGCGAGGCGCGCCTGCAAGTCGAACTCGCGCTGCTCGAATACATGATGCCGCGCCTCAAGAGCGCATGGACCCACCTCGAGCGCCAGCGCGGCGGACGCGGCTTCGTCGGCGGCGCGGGCGAAGCCCAGATCGAGGTCGACCGCCGCCTCGTGCGCGACCGCATCTCCGTCCTCAAGCGCGAGATTGGCGACGTGCGGCGCCACCGCCTCAACCAGCGCAAGCAGCGCCAGCGCAGACCCGTGCCCACCGCCGCCATCGTGGGCTACACCAACGCGGGCAAGTCCTCGCTCCTCAACGCACTCACCGACGCCGGCGTGCTCCAGGAGGACAAGCTGTTCGCCACGCTCGATCCCACCACGCGCCGCGTCATGCTCCCCAACAACCAACCTCTCCTGCTCACCGACACCGTGGGCTTCATTCGCAAGCTCCCCACGACGCTGATCGACGCGTTCAAGTCAACGCTCGAAGAGGCAACGCTCGCCGACGTCCTCATCCACGTCATCGACATCAGCCATCCCCTCGCCAACGAACAGTACGCGACCACCAACGCCATCCTCAAGGAACTCGGCGCCGACGACAAACCCACCCTCGTGATGCTCAACAAGTGCGACCGCCTGGAACCGGCCCCCGGACCCCGCGCCATTCCCGACTGGCTGCGCGAGCACCCGGAACATGTCCTGCTCACGTCCACGCTGACGCGCCAAGGGCTCGACACCCTCGCCCACGTCCTCGCCAGCCTCGTCGGCAGCACCCTCGCCGAGGTCCACCTGCGCGTCCCCTCCTCGCGCTTCGACATCGTCTCCACCATCCACCGCGAGGGCGAGGTGCTCGACGAGCGCTACGACGGCAGCGACGTGCTGCTCCACGCGCTCTTTCCACGCCAGATGACCTCCCACGTCGCCGAATGGATCGACGCCGACCTGGCAGACCCAGCCCTCGACCCCGAAGACCAGGAAAGCCCCGCCAGCGCCGAATAGGCGGCCCTGTTCGGGATGCACCCGTCGAACTGGAGGTTCCACTGCGCGGCTCCCGCGCCGACGTCCTCCGAACCGGTGGCCGACCCGTGGGGGATCCATTGCGCATCCCGCAACGCTATAATATTTTGCACTGAATTGTAGCCGCCACGACGGCTTTGCCTTCGCCGTGTGAGCAATCGGGGACATGGGCTGGGTCCCGGCATTGGGCCCAGCCCGGTTGGCGCTGGGTTTGTTTGTCGAGGATGCCTTGCCTGCATCCCGTATCCGCGCGGGCGGGCGGATCAGTGGATTGCGATGGAATCGACGACGTCGGGCGGCGGCCCGATGGTCACGGCGGCGGTATTGTTGGCCGGGTCAAAGTCCGGCGTGATGGCGGTGACGCTGCCGGTGACCTGGACGGGGAGGTTGGCCTCCGGGAGGACCAGCACCTGCACGTCGAGCGCGACCTCCACGCCCGGCAGCAGGCTGCCGAGGTTCCAGAGGATGACGCCGTTGTTGTGGGAGACGCTGCCGACCGTGGGCGAGGCCCCGTTGTATTGCATCCCCGCCGGAAGGTTCACCTGGGCCACCAGGCCACGGGCTTCTTCGCCGATGTCCTGTGCCTTGACGCGCACGCGCAGGGTGATGGCATCGCCGAGGTTGGCGAACTTCGGCAGAGCCTGAAGGGCGACCTCGTATTCAGCCAGCGGCGGCACGAGGGTCGTGAGGGTGTCGGGATCGCCGAAGAGTATGAACTCCTCCAATGAATCCTGGTACTCTGGTACGATGGAGACGACGTTGTCGATGTATGCATGGCTGGTTGCGATCCATTCATTTCCCAAGACGACTGGGCGGTGGAGCCCGGTGGCGTTCTCCCCGGCAATCTGAAGAAGGAATTGTTGCTGCAGCCATATCATCGGTTCGGCATACTCCGCTCCCACGGGCATGACGGCCGCGACAGCACCCCGGTCCTCCCGCTTCTCGTTTGGAAGCACCCCGCCCGGCACGCCATAGTCGGGATTGGTCCAGAGCAAGAGGGTCTCGGAGATTGTGTAGTCGGTGATCTCGTTTCGGCCGACGTTCATGAATCGCCCGGTGAGGCACGTGAAATTCATGGCGATCGGCCACTTGTTGCGGGTATCGATGTATGACGGGTGCAGTGGAATATTGGGCGTCAGTTGGCCTGAGCGGATAAACTGCGATCCTTGGGGGTTCCCCTGCCAAAGCGACTCGCTGCCATGCCCCAGATACATCAGGAACGAAGCACCTGTGTTTGCCTGCAAGGCATCCCGTGTTGCCCAGAAGTTTGGGAAACTCTGTGGGATGGTTGTATCGGGAGGTTGATATTCGATCAATTGGTGGGCATAAGGCGTGGACATCAGGATCGGGGCCATTATGTTCCGATGGACATTGATGAAGACATCGGGGGGCTCACCGGTCTGGCCCCTTCCAGCCGCCAGGACGACCGGCCGCGCGACGTTCGGCTCTCCGCCGAACAAGGCTTCATGTTGAAGCAGTCGATTCACAAACCGCGTCACATCCGCCGCGTTGCGAACGGGGATGCGGCCAAGCCTGAAGTCGGCGTAGTCATCGCCCCCATGCCACTTCGAGTATCCGTAGTCGGTCATGTTCTCGCGTATGATCTGTCCATTGGGCCCGCCGCCGACGATGGGGGGAGCGGGCACGACATCGCCGGGGATTTGCGGGTACAATTGCTGGCCCGTCACGTTCCGCCTGTCGAACGAGGCATGTCCAACCAGCAGCACGGCCGGAAATGCCACGGACACCGGGGCGCGATCCACAAGCAGGCCAATGGCCTGGGTGATCGCCTCCTTCGATTGTTGCCCCCCGTTGAAGACATTATAGGCCGCTTGTGGGGAGATCTCCACCACGCCAGCTCCCCGATGGAGGACCAATGGCGCGAGGGCCTCGGCGTACTCGGGCTTTCTGATGTAGATGGCACGGAGGGGCGACGCAAGGGATGCCGTGTCGGGAAGGGACTCGGCGGGTGTTATGAGTTGCGGTGCACCGGTCGATCCCAGATACTGGATCCGAAAGGTGCGCGATGCGGCGGGAGACTGAAAGTGGGCGGCGATTCCCCCCGATTCATCCGGGAAAACGGGCGGATTCAGAAGAAATTCAGGGTCTTTCGGATTTGTCACATCCAGTACGATTATCTGGTCCGAGGTGGTGCCCGGGGGGAACCCCCCAACGCTGACCCTGCCTTGATTGGCCGCAATGATGGTGATTGTGCGGCCAAAGCCGGCATCCAGCCTGGGCTTGGCAAGATAAGTGATCGTAAGGCTTTCGAGATGCTGGACATCCACTTGTGGAAGTGTGCCCATTCCGCCGATTGTCAGCGGAACCGAAAAGGTAAATGGAATCGATCCGGGTGAGTTGCCCACGACCAAGCCGCCGCCCCAGCTTGCCGATCGGGTCACGCGGGAAAATCCGGAGAACTGGAATGTCTGGGGCGATTGGCCCGGAATGGAAAGCTGTGAGACATGGTTGGGGGAGGTGTTCGCGTCATTGCTATCGCCATGGAGCGCTGCCTGAACCTGCAGGAAGCCGTTCGTGGGGATGTCCGGAACCTGAATCGGAACGTCGATGGAGTTTACGACGCCGGTTCCCGTCGCGCGCTCCACCCGTCTGGAGACAAAGCGTTCTCCAAATGGCAGAGTCGAGAGGCGGGATACGTGCGTTGTCGAAACTCTCTCCGTTCGTGTCAGTTGCTTGCCCAGTTCCGTCGCCTCGGCAGGAGTCTCGGGCGGGGCCAGTGTCGTAAATGCCGGGCGGGTGCGCATCGCAGCGGAGGAGGTTTCCGGATCCATGCGCACGAACACCGAGTCGTTGTTGTCCGAATCCGTGACCCGGCGCGGTGCGTAGAACAAGATGCCGCCGTCGGGAGCCATATGCCAAGGCAACAGGTCTCCGTGATGGTCCAGTGTCAAGAGGCCGAGCGAAGTCGGATCCGACACGCCGATGTCCTCCAACTGCACGTGGAAGATCTCGTTCCCATTGGGGTAGGTCAGACGATACTGGCCCGGCGGCGAGGGAAGGGGCGGGGGTGGTACGGTGGAACCTTCGGAGGCGCGCCGGGCGCGGATGGCGTCGGGGTTGAGGACATTCCCGGCGAGGACGCGCTGGACGAGGGGATCTTGAAGCGCAGCGGGGTTGACTTCGAGTCGTCCCGCGGCATGAGCGGGGCCTTCGATGTCGATCCGCAGGCGGCCCGCCGTCCGGGTTTCACCGTCCGCATCACGAACAAGACCCGGGCGGGCGATGACTTCGATGCCGCGCAGAGCGGTGCCCATGCCGAAGGGCCGCACGACCACGGCATCGCTTGCGTCGCCGTCGCTGGCGACGGTGCCATCGATCCAGTCCAACACGGTGACGCGCACGTTGAGTTCGTCCTGGGTGAGGAGCGTGGGGGTGAGGATCAGTGTCTTTTCGGCGAGGGGGTCGCCTTCGGGGCGCCGGCCCTCGACGAGACGCTCTTCACCGGTGACTTCGTCGGTGACGACCATCGTGTAGGGGAATCGCTCGGGCAGGGCGGCGCGGGCGCGCTGGGGCTGGGCCTGAAACTCGAGGGTGGCCGACCAGGGCGCGGCGGAGCGGCGGGGGGTGGATTCGGATTCGAGGAGACGGAACTCCGCCGGGGCCGGGGCGCTGAG
>CAYTRP010000225.1:663-6294 GCA_964440195.1 uncultured Candidatus Sumerlaeota bacterium | reverse complement strand
TATGAGAATGTCCCCATTGAGGAAAGTGCCAATCCACGCCTTCTGCATGGCCGCAAATACGGTTATCAGGGCAATCCCGACATGTTCGGGCGCCCCTATGCGATGCTCGCCCATCCCGATGGCAAGCATGTGATCATGGGAGGCAACCCGGCACGCGTGGAGGTAGGCGGCGGTATGTTGATTTACAACGTGGAAACGTGCGAGGAAACGCCGCTGTTCCCCGGGCAGTTGATTCCGGATCAGGGCGTGCGGGCACTGGCCACTCTGCCGGGCGGTGACTTGATTGTCGGCAGCACGACCGCCGCCGCGACCGCCGGCGAATCGGTGGCGGCCGATGCCGTTCTCTATCGCTTGGATTGGAGCACACGGCGCGTTGTCGGGCAATGGACGCTCGATCCGTCGGTATCGGCCATTGAGGATCTCGTTGTCGCTCCCGACGGTCTCGTCTATGGCTTGGCCACCGCCGATCATGTTTCTTTTGACGGCATGTTCCACGGCACGGGCGCGGCCGTTCGCTTCTTCGTGTTCGATCCCAAGCGCGAAGACTTCGTTCACGAAGAACAACTGACCGTATACGGGGGCCTGACCGGCGGTCAGGCCCCCCGGACGATGGCCTTGGGACCGGATGGCGGCATCTATGTGCTCTTTCGCGACGCGATTGCGCGCATCGAACTCGGTACGTTCACCCACCGCGAGGTTGCCCGTCCCGGCTTTCCCATTACGGCAGGCATCGTGATCCATGACAATCGCCTGTATTTTGCCGGCGACATGCGTCTTTACAGTTACGATTTAGGCGCCGGAGAATAAACCAGAATCGGATTGCCGAAATGCAAATGGATTGGCCGTAACACCCAGCATGGCGCCATTGGACCCCGAAGATGGAACCGACAAGGAGAATATGTTCCATGCCACACATTCTGCGTTTATGTTTCTGTTGGATCGCGGTTGGCCTTTGCGCGACGGCGGGCGGACAAACATGGGATGCCGGGGTCGATCTGGAATCGTTCAGGCCGGAAAGAACCGTGCGGGTTTCCACGCTGGGCGAACTGGAGGAGGCCATTGCCTCGGCCCGGGCGGGAGACCTGATCGAGGTGGGACCGGGTGAATATGTCACACGGGATTTTATCGCCATCCAGCGTCTTCATGGCCGACCGGACGCACCGATCGTCCTGCGCGCCGTCCCGAGGGGAGAGGCCACGATCACCGGCGGCGCCGGATTTCGACTGGAGCATTCCTCCCACCTGGCCATCGAAGGTTTCAACATGGTCCACTCCACCACGCATCACGCGTTTCTTCTTGACGGATGCAATCATGTCCGCATCACGCGCAACCGCGTCCGCTTGGTACAGACCGACGAGCAACGCGAATCGCGCGCGGTTTACGACTGGGTGGAAATCATTGGCGATTTTTCCCACATGAACCGCATCGACCACAACCTCATCGAAGGGAAGCGCACGCGGGGCGTCATGGTGCAGATTGGCGGCGCGGGCGTGCATCTGCGCAATGAGTCCTCGAAATTCGACAGGGTGGATCACAATCATTTCCGGGATTTCGAGTGTGGACTGGGCAATGGCTACGAAACGCTCCGCTTGGGCGAGTCCACGTTCTCGCATTCCAGCGCGCACACGCTGGTGGACCACAATCTTTTCGAGCGTTGCAGCGGCGAGGGCGAGATCATTTCCGTCAAGAGCAACGACAACATCATCCGCAACAACACTATCGTGGACAGCTTTGGCCAGATCACGCTGCGCAACTGCCACCGGGTGTTGGTCGAGGGGAACTTCATGCTCAATCCCTCCGGGGTGGAGCGGGCGGAGGGTGTGAGGGCCTACGGCACGGGACACCGGATCGTAAACAATTACTTTCAGGATCTTACCGGACCCGCGATTATCCTGAACGCGGGCGACATCGAACGCCGTTGGCGATCCCAATGGATGTTTCAAGAAGCCTATGCAGAAGAATTCAACTGGGATTTGTGGGGCGGGTACCAGGTTCCCGTGGAAGTACAGGTTTCTCACAACACGGTCGTGGACTGCCACACGGCAATCGTCATTGGCGGAGGCTGGGCGGCGCAACCGCGCAACCTGTCCGCATACCCCAACGTGTATCCAAATCCGCCGAGGGACTGCCATATCTCCAACAATATCTTTCATGTGACGCGCCCCGTGATGATCGAACTCCTGACTCCTCCCAAGAATTGGACATGGCGGGGCAATATCTTCCATTCGACCCGCGAGGCCGCGCAACTCGGCCTGGAGTATCTTTCCGAGGACGAGGCCCGCATGGTGGATCCACGCTTCGAGGCGGTGGATGGGGTGAGACGGTTGAGTTCCTCCAGCCCCGCCATCGACGGTGCGCAACCACTGGACCGTCCATGGGTTGTTTCTCAAGACATGCATGGCCGGCCGCGTGGCGAGCGGGCAACCGTTGGCGCGGAGGAGTACACGGTCGGCGAACATGCGTGGAGGCGTCCATTGACGCATGGGGAGGTCGGGCCGGATGCGTAGATGTACGCAATGAGTCATGCGACGGTTGCGGCGGGGCGAATGGCGCCGGGGAAAATGGCGGCCCTTTTGCCGCAATGCGTCGCGTATTGTTTCAGGCGGCGGAAGAAATTCTCGATTAAAATGAGGCGTGGCGTGAAAACCCGGCTCTCCGGCCCCATCGGGACACTGTTGTCACTGGCGGGAATCCTCCTGACTCCCACGGCGCACGCCTCGCCGGACTTGGCCCTGACAGGAGAAATCATCGGGCACGCGCGGACGGTGCCGCTGCCGCACGAGTCCATGGAGTTTCCGCGTCCCCGGTCACGGGAACCGTTGATTTACAACTGGCGCCAGATTGAGCAGGCGAAAGAGCGGACGCGGACGACGGATTGGGGGCGGAGTTTCCTGCGCTCGGTTACGGGCACCCGAAATTCGTTCGCCATGACGATTTCCGAGGAAGACATCGCCCGGCAGATCAACGAAAAGGTCGCTTTTTTCCTGCCGCGCGATCCCATCAGCCGCACGAACACCAGCTACATGCCGCATTACTGGCAGTTCAGCACTTCGACCCCCGAAACATACCGCAGCCTGTCGTCGGACTTCGTCTGGCCGAATCCGGATTTCCCGCTGGAACACATCCAGAAGATCATGAGTCCACGCGGCAACATCCACGAATACCGCTATTGGGAGGACGACGAGGGCGTTCGCTATCATTTCGACGCGTGGCACAACAAGCAGGTGCATGATCATCTCCTGTGGAACATGCGCCAAATGGGGATGGCATACCTGCTCACCGGAGACACGAACTACGCGCGGCGCGTGGCGGTGATATTATACCGTCTTTCTCAAGTATATCCGGAGTGGATTCCCCACGGCCCGGGAGCGACGTACGGCGTGGCGGGACCGCGCGGCTACAACGAGTTTTTCTTTTCCGCCGATCCGCCCTTCCCCTATGTCAGCGGGCGCGCGCGCGAATGGTACATCGGGGATTCGCGGCTGCTCTTCGACACTGCCGTGGCCTACGACCTGATTTACGGCAGTGGGGAATTGGAGAAATTGAGCGCGGAGGTGGGCGAGGACGTCCGCGTGCGGATCGAGCGCGATCTACTGTACGAAATAGCCGCCTTCTCGCGCGAGTTCATGCCCGACATGCACAACCCGAATGGGATCAACGCACGCGCGTTCGCCGCGCTCGGCCTGGTCATGCAGGACCCGGAGATGATTCGCGTGGCGATGGACCAGTTCGAGCCGATCCTGCACAGTGGGACGGACCCCGACGGGTTTTGGCACGAAGGGACCTACGGCTACCACAAGATGGTGCAGACGGGGATTATCGGCCTGCCGGAAATTCTGATGAACTATACTGACCCGCCGGGATATATGGATGAACGGGGAAGGCGGTTCGAGCATTTCAATCTTTATGAAGAGTACCCGGAACTGGCGAGTTTCTACAACGTCCCCCGGCAGTTGTTTCTGCCGAATGGCTATGTGGTCGCGCTGAACGACACCTCCTGGCGTCATCGGATCGGAGACACGCACGAAGGGGACGAGCGACGCTGGGTGAACTACGGCGGTTACTACGAGGAGCCGGGCTCCACGGAGTATTCGCTCTTCGTTCGTCCGGAACAGACGATTCATCCCGGCCGCGAACCGGAGCAGCCGCCGAGGACGAGTCTGGTGTATCCGGTGAGTGGGTACACGATGCTACGCGGCTTGCCGGATGAAAACGCTGCGCAGGTGTTCTTCGAGTTTAGCGGCTTCAGCGGCCATCACCATCGCGGCCTGCTGCACATGACGCTCTTCGCGAAGGGCTATGACATCTCGCCGGACATCGGTTATACCTACACGCGGGATCGCCCCTTTGCCGACGCGACGGCCAGCCACAACACGGTGTTGGTGAACGCGCGAGGCCAGGCCATGGAGCACGGTGAACTGCACGCGGCGGTGCTGGCGCACGACGAGGAGGAAGGCAATCGCGTGACGCAATATGTCTCCGCGCGCGGTCCGTTTGCCTACGAGCCGGAGGGCGTGGACGTCTATGAGCGCGAACTGGCCTTCGTGCCGGTGGGTGAGGAAGACTTCTACCTATTCGACCTGTTCCGAGTGCGAGGCGGGGAGACCCACGATTGGTTGCTGCACGGCGCGCCGGATTTTCCGCAACGGATCGAGGCGAACCTCGCGTTCGAGCCGGTGGAGGGAAACTTCCTCGATTATTCCGGCGACGGCGTTCCCACCACGTCGATGGAGGCGGGGCACGATTACTTCCGCCGCCCCCAGGCCGACCGCGAGGAATTGGCGGAGTTCATGGAAACCGTGCGCCTCGAAAGCGGATACGACTTCGTGAGGGGCATCGAGCGGGGGGAACCGGCGGAGCAACTGACGTTCGAGTTCCGGTTCGAGGAGCCGGTGGAGCCACCTCTTTGGGGCCGTTCGTGGTCGTCGTCACCACCCTTTCAACCCCAATACGCGTTGCCGTTGCGTGAGGGCGTCGTCATGCGCGCGCATTTGTTCAGTGGCGAACCGATGACGTTCCATCGCGCCACCGCACCGGGAATCCGCCGCGCGGCGGAGCGCGACGAACGGCTCGCCGACGCGCGCATGCCCATCGCCATCGCGCGGCGTATCGCGGGTAAAAACACGAGCCACTTCCTTGGCATTCACGAAGTGTACGAGAAGACGCCGTTCGTTGGCGAAGTGCGGCGGCTCGTTCTCGACGAAGCGCGCGGCACCGCCGCCGTGGCGATTGCCGTGGACGGCGGATGGGACGTGTTGCTTTCGACGAAAGGCGGAAGCGGGCGCGTGGAGGCGCGGCACGAGGGGATGGACTTCGCCCTCGCGGGGCGGTTCGGCATTGTGCGCCTGCGCGAGGGAAAACCGGCGGAGGCCCTCCTGGTGGAGGGGACGGAACTGAAGGCGGGGGCGTGGTCGCTCGTCGCCCCGGCGTCGCTGAATGGCGTCCTGATCGGCTACAACGACGGCGGACAGCGAAAGGAAACCACGCTGACCGCGATCGTTGATGTGGAAGGCTACGATCTTCCCGCCGGGACGATCCTGCATGTCGATCACCGGCACGGGGACCGCATCAGCCTTCCCCTGCGCCATGCGCGCGCGACGGCCAACGGCACCGCGTTTCAGCTTCTCGACG
>CAYTRP010000225.1:0-653 GCA_964440195.1 uncultured Candidatus Sumerlaeota bacterium | reverse complement strand
GCCTCAACTCGGGCGAGGGCAAGGTCGCGGAAGTCATCCCCGGGCAGGGCATTCGCTCCACGATCCAGCAGGCACGGGCATTCTACGGCGAGGGCTATGCGGGACAGCGCCTGATCGTCGGCGACGAGGAATTCACCATCAGCCACACGCACATCGGATGGGAGATCGACGTCGAGGAGACGGGCCGCCTGTCGCGCGTCTCCCCCGGGGATTCGTTCGCCATCCGCGCGTTCCGCGAGGGGGACCGCGTCGCCATTCCGTTGCACGTTCGCGCGACGGCCAACGACGAAGGTGGACATGACGTGAACGGCATCCTGAAACGGGACTGGAACTATGTGAGGCCGGGAGGCAATCCGTGAGACGCCTTCGCGCCGCCCACCACTCTCTCCGATTTTACCGCATCCGGCAATCCGACATCCGCGACAAACAATCCAGATTGCTCGGAAGACTGAAATCATTGGTTCCGGATGTGGCGAAGGCCCGAGGCATTTATCATATAGGAACATTAGTTCTCTATAATGAAAAATATCTCGAGCCTTCTGCTCGCTCGAGAGTAAGGTTGTACATTCGTTGGCGCTAAAAACAGGGCGGAGGCGAATCCACGAGTCATTTAGGGCCTGTCGTCAAATAATGTTGCGCGTGTGTGGTGTGGG
>CAYTRP010000224.1:0-6303 GCA_964440195.1 uncultured Candidatus Sumerlaeota bacterium | reverse complement strand
CAACCGCGCGGGGCCATGATGCCGACCCTCACCGCCAGCCCGGCCCGTTCCAACTCCGTCATGATCGAGTGCAACCGGCTCGCCTCGTGGAAGGGCGGCGTGTGGGCTTCGGCGGTGAACCAGGCGGGCTGGGGGCAAGCGTGGGGCGATGCTGTATTTGACATTGTCGATAGCTACTGATTCAGCAGGAATGGGAATATGCAAAAATTGAGAGCCCACATCGTTTATGGCGTGGAAGAGAATATCTTGGACCCGATGTGTGATGGTTTGTACATGCGAGCCCCGCTGGAATCTCTTTGCCGCATTAAGGAGATGATGGATAAGGCTCTTACAAATAGAGATGTTGTGATTTCTTGTCGTTTGGAAGAATGTTGCGACAAGGATTTGCGTCCTCGGATTGGAGCGGGCCGTCGTCGTGTTCAAGTGTCTTTTTTGCATTTTGTTGCCATTCCTTTAGGGGATAAGGATTGGCAGTTCTATGTAAAACCAACCGAAAATGCCCCAAATGAAGTACGTGTTTTCTGCTCGGCATGGATATCCAATGATATCGGAGAAGCTATTGCATCTTATGCCTCATACTCTTACGAAATTCGTTTTTGGCCCACAAGAAATTACAAGATGCAGAAGGGCCGTCGTGCTGATGTTCGGACGCAAATGGGTCTGTTTTGGTTGGGGGGCGTCAGAGACAAATAGGTCTGCCTCTTCGCCCGTTCGCTGTAGGCGCTCCAACCTTGACAACCGCCGTCCGACCTGCTCCACTTGCCCGGAATCAGTGATTTTGATTCAACCCGAGGCCATGATGCCGACCCTCACCGCCAGCCCGGCCCGTTCCAACTCCCCCACCGTGGAGCGCAATCGCCTCGCCTCGCGGAAGGGCGGCGTGTGGGCGTCGGCGGTGAACCAGGCGGGCTGGGGAGGACCTGCCAGCATCGTTGTTTGCGTTGGTCAGGAAGCAAGGGACGCCCTTTCGTCAGGTCAAGAAGCTCTGGAGGCTTGGAGGGTTAGAAATGAAGAGGTGATTCCATACCTCGATAATCCATGGCGGTGAACTACGCGAGGCGAAAACCTGAATGATTCGCGAACAATCGGAATGGGAGAAATTGCTGATCTGCCAGATGGGCGAGATCGCCCAAAAGCTAGGCGACGAAAGAGCCGCGACACATGGCTTGTATAGTGCGACTTCAGATGATCTCGAATCGTTCGTTGGACGTGCTCCCCACCCTGACCTGATGAGGGCATTTATCAGGCTGCACGATCTTCTTTCCTCATTTGACCAGCGATCCCTGGGTGCTTGCATCAGCTGCACAGCCTTTATTCGCAGTGCAAGATTCCTAGACTCTCTCAAGACCAGTGCCCATATTATCGCTTATGTTAATGTGGCTCCTGACGAGCGGCCAAAGAAGGTCGGCCCCATCCAATTCTGCTTGGCTATCTTGTTATATTTGTGGGTACTGTTGGAACTCGGCACCAAGGGGTATTGTGGTTGGGAGCGGGTTCGACTATGCAACTATATTCCCTCTGGAAAATAGTCGGATCAAGGGGTCGGAAAGTGGGTTGCCATTGTCCATTGTACTCGTCCCCTCATCCCCGACCCGTTTTTGCTTGGAGCAGTTCCGTTCGCTTTCGGCTTCCAGCGGTCAGGCAGGAGTAGGTCAAGTTGGTTGCGCGGACGCTCCGGCCTTGACAGCCGCCGTCTGGTCTGCTCTCTTCTCTGCAACCGTTGTTCTCCTCTCAACCGCGCGGGGCCATGATGCCGACTCTTACCGCAGCCCGGCCTTTTTCAACGCTCTCACCGTGGAGCGCAACCGGCTCGCCTCGTGGAAGGGCGGCGTGTGGGCGTCGGCGGTAAACCAGGCGGGCTGGGGGGTGAACACGAAGGAATATGATCCGGCGGCCGACATACAGTATCAGAGTTAAGTTGCCGAACGGCAGGAAACCAGATGCGGTGGATTTCGACGCGAGAATTGTGAGAGAGCTGAAAACCAAACAATCCTCAAGCCATCAGACGAGGACATCGCCAAGTCGAGCAGTATGGGCGAGAGCTTGAGATGATTTATGGAGGCCAATGGAAAGGAATCGTGGACACGTACTGATGATCTCAAACACAAGAGAGCTTGCGACTACAATCGACCGAGTGATCACGTCGAAAGGCTTTGTACAGGGACCTGCGAAAGGTGGACGCAAGACTTGGTATAAGCGATTCCCTGAAACCATTCTGGTTCTTGACCTGCAAAAGTCGGATTTCGGTGGCAAGTATTTCATCAATCTGGCCATAGGAGCAAGCAGCCTATTGCATGAGGATTTCCCTCGCGAGGAACACTGTCACGTAAGACTCAGAGTTGAGGAAGTACTTCCAGATCACGATAAGCAGTTGACAAGGGCGCTGGATCTGGAGGACACCACGATGGTGGAGGAGGAGCGAAAGCGCTGGCTGGAACTTCTAGTGGTCAAGGGGGTTGAGTGGCTCGAGCAGTTCAAGATCGTGCAGGCTCTTTCCGACAGTATTCGCTCCGATGAAAAACTCCGAAGCCGCACATACGTGGCCTTGAAACGCCATCTTGGAATCGAATGCGACTAGGGCGTGTCGTCAAATGAGCCATACGACGGCGGCTGCGAGGTGAATGACGCTCCAACCTTGACAACCGCCGTCTGCCCTGCTCCACTTGCCCGCAATCAATGCTCTCATCCAACCGCGCGGGGCCATGATGCCGACCCTCACCGCCAGCCCGGCCTTTTCACCGTGGAGCGCAACCGACTCGCCTCGTGGGGCGGCGTGTGGGCGGCGGCGAATCGCGCGGGCTGGGGGCAAGCGTGGGGCAATGCGGTATTCGATATAGTGGACAGCTATTGATGACGCAAATCGTTGGGGGGATTCGCCATGCAAAGTCTTGATGCCTATATTTTCTACGGCGTGGAGGAGAATATTCTGGATCCAATCGCGAATGGACTGCATGTTTACTGCCCTGAAGTCGTTCTCCGTGAAATCAAGATAGCCATGGGTGAAGCGGCCGAGGGATGTTCGCGCACCGTTGAACTCCCAAGGAACTGGAACATCGATGAAAGCATGAAGCGACAGATCGGACCAGGGCGAAGACTCATTCGAGTCTCAAGTTTACATTTTAGCCCCATTCCATCAAGTGATGATAGCTGGCAGTTCTATGTAAGTGTTGTTAAAGATCTGCCTGATACGGTTTGCATTTATTGCTCTCCATGGTTGTCCGAGTATTTGGGAAAAGCAATCGAGGCTTTGCCTGAATATCCATATGAGATACTAGTATGGCCAACAAGATGTTTCAAATCAATAAGCCGACCCCGACGCAACGATTCTCGAACACATTTAGGTTTTTACTGGTGGTAAAATCACTGATGCGTACTACTCTCGGTTCCCGCCCCCCCCATCCCCGACCCGTTTTCACTTGGAGCAGTTCCGTTCGCTTTCGGCTTCCAGCGGTCGGGCAGGAGCAGGTCGAGTTGGTTGCGCGGACGCTCCGGCCTTGACAACCGCTGTCTGCCCTGCTCCTTGTTGCCGCAATCAATGCGCTCATCCAACCGCGCGGGGCCATGATGCCGACCCTCACCGCCAGCCCGGCCCGTTCCAACTCCGTCATGATCGAGTGCAACCGGCTCGCCTCGTGGGAGGGCGGCTTCTTTCTGGGCGGAGGTGGCTTGTTCATTGCCATGCTGGCACCGTTCGAGGCCGGGGCGCAGGTTTTGGATCAAGGACTAAATGCCTTGGCGCCAGAGTGGATGCCTTGTGGACCGAACGATCGCGCAGCGGCAACCGCAATCGAGGCCATCAATGACCCGAGGCTAAGCAATGTTAATAATGTTTATATGCACGCAAACTTTCAATTTTTGGGGTGGCTTCGATGAAAGGGCCACCAGAGACAAGTTGGCAGACTTGCATGTGTCGCATTCATGACAGTCTGGAACCTGCGGTCCGAGGTCTGGCTGACGATCGTCATTGTGACCTGCAGAGTGATTTCGGACGGCTGCGTCAGGCGCGAGATCCTTTGGAGGCTTTGGATGTGGCACTAGGAATTCCAGAGGAAAGTCTCGCCGACCATACAGTCGACGAGATCACCTCGGCAATGAAGAGATGTCCTGAATTTCAAGAGTTTCCGCTGCAGTGGAGGTACTACAGGAAGTACCTTCGGTCGCGCTTTCGAAATCCGCTGGAGATTGGCTTCTACTCGATGATGTTTGCTGTCACTATTTGCGCAACTCTCCTGCGGAGTTGGGTGGCTCCCCAGAGAAGCACGTAGCCAACGACCGCACATTTCGTCTTCAGAGAGAATGAGATACATGAGCCTGCAGCCGTACACGGACGAGAATTGGCGTTTCTCCGTGGAGCGGATGGTCGATCAATGTCGCGCAACCATCGAAGCCTTCACTCGGATCGGCGACCAGGCTCTCCGAGATGCTCTCGATGACTTCCGAAATTCGGAGAGCCCGGGAGATTCCTTGAGGGCAATCTATCGCATGTGCAAATTCTCCATCGCAGACCGATTGATGCTTGCATTTATGTACGAGTTCTGCAGCTATCGGAGTCCGATGGGTTCCTTACACAACATCTGGCTGGCCTCCTTCGACTTCGGACGATGTCGGACAGGATGGATCGGGGGCGGAATCCTGGTCGGGGTTTATCTCGCATCCTGGTCCGCCCTTCAGAAGTTAAAGCATGCTTGGCGACAAAGGCATCCCCCGCCGATCTAGGGCGTATCGTCAAATGAGCCATACGACGGCGGCTGTGAGGTGAATGGCGCTCCGACCTTGACAACCACCGTCCGGTCTGATTCTCTTTTCCGGAATCGTTGATTCTGATTCAACCGCGCGGGGCCATGATGCCGACCCTCACCGCCAGCCCGGCCTTTATCCAACTCCCTCATCGTCGAGCGCAACCGGCTGGCCTCGTGGGACGGCGGCGGGCGGGCGTCGGCGGCGAATCGCGCGGGCTGGGGGATGAACACGAAGGAATACGATCCGGCGCTGGGCATCTTCACCAGCACCGCACCAAGCGAGAAGAACCACAATGAGTCAAAGGGCAATTCGTCGGTTGGTTGGACCAAGGTTTCACTCCCCACGGGTGGCGTCGCAGTTTCCATGTCGATTCGAGATGACTGTGAACTCTGGCTAATTCTTGAGTTCCCCCCGGGCACAACCAGCGACCGTATCGACGCGGAGATCAGGAGCATCATCGACTCGATTCCCGAACTCGGGTCAAGAAAATGAAAAGAAAGAGCGATAGTAAGAGCGGCGCTCCACGGAAGCTTCATCCGTTTAGTAAGCTCATCAAACTGCGCACGCGCGAGAATCGAATGGTAGTCGAAAAGGAACAACGAGTTTTTGCCCACACATACTTTGGCATATGGGATCCTGACAAGGAAGGACTTGGTGTTGGACAGCCTATACCAAGCCTCTACGATTGGCGATTCCTGGGTCCGGATCGAATGTCCGAAGAACAATTGGGGTGGCTATTGATCGGGCACACACGCAATCCTGTAAAGCACGAACAACTCATTCCTGGTTTCATGAAAGAGGTCCGGTCAGTTTGGTTGTCGGGACAATGTGAATCGTTGTTTCTGCTCGTCGCATTGGCAGCGTCCTTGGATCATTTGTTGCAGGAGAGTGAGTTGCTCAAGCCACTTCCAATCCACAAAGAGCTCCACTCGATTCGTGAACCTGTCATCATTATCCTTCTCTCGAGATTCTACAGACGCCTCACGGCAGCGCTGCTCGATTCAACGCGAGCAGTCGACAAACGTGTCCTTCAGGAACATATCGTTGATCTCATTCGGTCCGCTCAAAAGTGGCAGCCTTTACCAGAGGGGGCTTTCTACGAAATCAAAACACTTATCGAACTGGTGGAAAACGCCGTCAGCAAGAGCAGGCTTGAGCAACATATGGCCACGGTAGAGATCGACACCCAGTGGCCTTGGCAACTCGGAATTTTCCCAGTCCGGTAGATGAACACTTTTTGTGTCCGTCATTGTAAATTCGAGACCACATCAAGGCATCCCCCATCAACACGGCAGTGACCCGCCCCGCCGTCCCGTTCCGAAGCCGCTCCGTTTGCGTCCGGCTCCCAGCGGCCGGGCAGGAAAGCTCCGGGTTACCGCATTTTGCAATTTCTTGTGTCCCTCTGGGCATTGCCAACGGCTGATCCCGGAGGGCGCATCTTGACCTTGTTCCCGTCAGCGCGGGGAGGCCTTAGGGCATTTTGCTGATTTTTGTAGACAGTGTTGGCGGTGTGCTGGGAGTCAATGGGGATGAAAACAACCTCCCTGGACCTTCGTGAGCGCA
>CAYTRP010000223.1:0-6305 GCA_964440195.1 uncultured Candidatus Sumerlaeota bacterium | reverse complement strand
GCCCCCGCATGAGGACCTCCGAAAGGCGAGGCGGGAGCTTGCGATTGCGATGGTGGATGGGAATGGGCGGCTCGTTGATGTGGGCCATGAGCATCGAGGCCGTGGTATCCGCCTCGTAGGGGGGATAATTGCCCAAGAGCCGGTAGATCATGATCGAGAACGAGTAGATGTCCGCCGCCGGGGTGATCTGGCGGCCGCGGATTTGCTCGGGCGACATGAAGGCGGGCGTGCCGATCGTCTGCAGGTCGGTCGTCTGGAATGCATTGTCCATATCGGCCTTCGCGATGCCAAAGTCCATGATCTTGGCAATGCGCTGGGGCATGGTGATGACGATGTTGCTGGGCTTGATGTCGCGGTGGACAATGCCTCGTGCATGGGCGGCGTCGAGACCCGATGCGATCTGGAAGAGAATGTCCAGGACGGCCGCGATCGTGAGGTCGCGGGTTTGGGACTTGAGAAAGGAGTCCAGTTGGATTCCCTCGACGAATTCCATGACGATGAAGCTTGGTTGCGAGGGCTCCTGGGAAACCGACACGTCGAAGATCTGGACGATGTTGTGATGGACCACCTTGGCCATGGTGAGCGCCTCGCGCTCGAAACGCCCCAGAAAGCCGGGAGTGGAAAGCAGCTCCGGCTTGGGGATCTTGATGGCGACAGTCCGGCGAAGGCGGGTCTGGCGGGCCCTGAAGACGGCTCCCATCGCCCCCTTGCCCACAAGTTCATCGAGGGAATAACGATCATCCAGGGTGGTTCCAAGCAACCCTTCCAGGGAAAAGCCCTGCCCATCGCCACCGCGCTGGTCCTTGGAATCGGATTGTGTCATGGTCTTCGAAGGTCCCTGGTTGGCGTTTGGATGATAGATTGGACTCCACGCCGGGGCACCGACAACCCCAAAAACAGTGGGTTCTCGTTGACGGGTCGAGCCCGTTCTCCCTCCCTTTGTTCCGCGAGCAAGTTCCATGGCCCCGATCCCCAAACGTCCGCGGCGAGCACACTCCCATCTGGCCATTGGAGTGCTGCTCTCGTTGCCCGCCCTTGCCCTGCCCGACCTGATCCACCTGACCAACGGGAACTACTTTGAAGGGGTTGTCGTTCACGAAACCACGGACCGCATCGTGGTCTATACTTCCACGGGGGAAATCCCCCTGCTTCGCACGCAGGTGGAGCGGATCGATCGGGCGGAGAAGGACAAGAACCTGGAACTGCTGGTCGGCGCCGCCCTGAAGAATGGCAACGCCATCCGTGCGCTGGAACTCCTTTCGGATGCCTTCAAGTCGGGCGGCGGAGAAGCCCCGGCCCGAATTCTCGTTGAACGCGACAGGGAACTGATCGCCGCCATTCGACGAATGCCGAAGGATCGTTCGCCAGAGGTTCGCATCCTGATCGCGCGCATCGCGCAAACGAGTGGCCTAAGCCCGCATGTGCGTGTTCAACTCGCCCGGACGATGGCCGAGTTGGAGGCGCCCGCGGAAGCCAGCGACCTGCTCATGTCGGCAGGCGTCGAGTTTCTCTCCTCGGATCGCGAGGCGGGCACATGGGCTCGGTCCTTCCTGAACCGGACGATTCGACGGCTGATCTACGAAAGCCGCTCCGCGGAAGCCGTGGAGCAACTTGAGCGCCTGCGCCTGATCGACTCCGAGCTTGCCGGGGTCTCCGCGGAACCGATGCTGGCTCTCGCGCGCGCTGCGCAAGCACGCGATCGCAAGGAATTCGACGTCGCCTTGAGGACTCTCAACGACGAACTGGCGCCCGACTATCCCGCCATCGCGGAAAACCGGACGGCACACGTCCTTCGCCGCCTGCTCGACTGGGCCGAGCGGGAGCATGCGGAAGTCGAAGCCCGCGAGTGGGTGGAGCGATGGGTGGGCGAGCGCATGCCCCTGGAGGCCTTGACCGCCATGCAGGCACTGACGATCTCCGAGGCGAAGGCTGCCATGGGGTCCAACTCGCCCGCGCAGGCCCTCGCCATCCTGGAGGAAACTCCCAGGCAGCAGTGGAACGAGGGCATGCGAATCCTCTGGAACCGCGCATGGTTCGAGAACGAGAGGCGGCGCCTCGACCAGACCAATCCCGCCCAGTTGTTCAAACTGGCGCTGTGGGGGGCGGAGAACGACCTGATCCCGGAATCGATCAATGTCCTCGAGGCCATCCGGGCGAATCCCCTGCTGCGCGAGGCCGCCGATCAACAGGCCGAGCAGCTCAAGCACGACCGCGACGTCAAGATCCTGCAAAGGGCCGTCGAGGCATTCGACGCCGGCCTCATGGAAAAGGTCATCGACATCTGCAATGAGATGGAACTGTATCCCTATCGCGAGTCGCCTGTCCAGAAGCAGGCCCAGGACCTGTCCGCCCTTGCGCGAAAGAGCATCCTGATCGACCAGGAAAAGCGCCCCTACATCGCGGAGGCACAGTACCAGATGGCCGAACGCGCCTACATGATGGACCGCCTTGATGAATCCTGGCTCATGCTCGACACGATCCTCACGCAATATGCCGAGACGCCCGCGGCGGCGCGCGCCGTGGACCTGCTCCCCGAGGTGGCGCGGGCCCTTGAGATGGAGTTGCTGGAGGGAAGGCGCTACAATCTCCCCGACGCCGCCCGGGTGGACACCGTGCTGGCATCACGCTCGAGCGAACTCCTCGCCGGGGAGATTCGCCGGATGATCGAGATCCCCGACCTGATCGATTAACTGGCGCGCCAATCGTCGATCTCATCAAGTTCGTCGGAATGCCCTGCCGCGGAGGAAACGCCCTGCCGCGGTTCCTCGTCTCCTTCCGGTTCTTCAACCGGCAATTCCGGAACCGAGGAGATGATCTCCCCCGGGAGATCCAACTCTTCATCCAGTTCCTCGGCCTTGTTTGGCAACGACGATCCGTTCCCTTCGGGCCTGTCAAGGTCGTCCAGTCCGGGGACCGGATCGGCCTCGACAGGCCGGAGATCCGGGGGCCCATCGGCCAAGGCCGCGGACGACTCGTGCGACGAGGTGGCGGAGGGGACGGAATCCAGCTCCGAGTCGAAGGGGTCCATCTCGCCAATGTCCAGAGGACCGGGCGGCAAGGCCTCGTCACGATCCTCGGTTGCTCCATCGGTGTCCAATTCGACGGCACGACCCGATCGCGCATCGGCCGTGGTCCTCGCGCTTGACGGCGCCGCCGGGGTCGGCGAGGATTGGCGCGGGGCAAATCGCTCAAGCCGATCCTCCTCCTGATCATCCCCCATGTCGATCTCGCTACCGAGGACTTCGTCCTGCGATTCCTCGGGCGAGAACTTCCAGGCACCGGCCGTCGCGCGCCTGCTCTTTCGCTCCTGGGAGTTGGTCGACTCGTTCGCCAGCCTCCCCGGCTTGGTGGAATTGCCGGCTCCGCCCTCCGATGCCATGACGGGCGGCGGATCGCTCCCCTCGTGGCGCGTGTATTCCAGCCGCGCGGGGTTGCCGCCGAGGGCGAGAAATCCCTCTTCCAGGGCAAAGCGCAGGTCCAGGGCGGATTGATAGCGGTCCGCGGAGTTCTTCTGCAGGCACTTCATCACGATCACATCCACCACCTCGGGGATCAGCGCGCAAATCGATCGCGGGTTGGTGGGGAGCACGTTGACCTGTTGATAGGAGATGTCCCCCGAGATGAACGGCGGCGATCCCACCAGCATCTCGTACATGATGATGCCAACCGAGTACAGGTCCGACCGCTGGTCGATGCGGCCGCCGTGCACCTGCTCGGGCGACATGTAGCGCGGTGTCCCGATCAGCGCGCCGGTCGGGGTGAACGTGGCCTCCTCGATGTGCACGATCCCGAAGTCGGTCAGCTTCACGACATTGCCGGGGGCGATCATGATGTTGTCCGGCTTGATGTCCCGGTGGATGATCCCCTTGCGGTGCGTGGTGTCCAGCGCGTCGCACACCTGGATGGTCCAGTCGAGCACCGTCAGCATGTACTGCGTGTCGATCTCGAACGTTTCCTGGAACTTCTCCTCCACGATGTCGCGCAGCGAGGGCCCGTCGACGAATTCCATGGCGATGTAGGACTGGCCATAGGTGTTGGAGATGTTGTAGTCCAGGATGTTGACGATGTTCCGGTGCCTGAGCGTCGCGGCGATGCGCGCCTCGCGGAAGAAGCGATCGATGGCCTTGTCGCTGCTAGAGAGCCCCTCGCGCAGGATCTTCATGGCGACCATCGTGTCCGTCTTCGTGTCGTGCACCTTGTGGACGACCCCCATCCCGCCGGAGCCCACCTTGGCCACATAGCGGTAGCGGCCCATCGCGTGGTCCCCGATCAGCTCCCGCATGCGCGGGTCCACGGCCCCCTCGCTGTCGAGGCTGTTGATCCGGTCTTGATACTCGGTGATCTTGTTCCTGATGTCCCGAAAGTCGGGATCGAAGTCCTTGATGAGCGTCGAGGCTTCGAGGGCCAGGTTCCACTGCTCGGAGCCCTGGAACGAGATCATCAGGTCGTAGAGGTGCTCGAGGTCCTCGGACTCCAGCACGGGGATCGACTGGAAGCGCTGGAAGGAGGCCTTGAGGTCGCCGGCCCGGAACAGCGCCACGGCGATGCGGCGGCCCGCCTTCATGCCGAACTCCGGGTAGCTCGCCGCCTTGCGGTACTCCTTCATCGCGCGCTCGATGTTGTTGCGCTCGAGATACATGTCCCCCAGCTTGACGCGCACGTCGCACGCCTCGGGATCCTGGAGGAGGATTTGCTCGCATGCCTGGATCATGCGCACGCGGATGTCCTCGAGGTGCGGGTCGAGGCCAAGCGCGCGCTCGGCGAAGACCAGGGTGCGGCGCCAGTCGCGACGCTCCGCGAAGAAGTTGGCGAGAAACGCCAACTGCCGCTCGCTGACGTCTGGAAGGCGCTCCAGGAGGGAGTCCAGGGGCTCGAGGATCTGGCGATAGTCGTCGTACCCAAGCTCCAGCACATGGAGGTAGGAATCGAAGGCGCTCTTCCACCGCCGGCTGCGCCAGTGAAGCTCGGCGAGTTGCAGCTCGGTGTTGACCTTGATTTCCCAGTCGGGATCGCGCGGCACGTTCTTCTGGCGCCACGAGTCGAACTGCGAGTCGGTGCCGATGACATCATGCTCGTTGATGTACTGGAGCAGGAAGACCGCCGCGTCGATCTCGCCCCGCTGTTCGAGGAGGATCGCGATCTCGTTGATCAGCGACTTGATGTCGCCGTCCATGCGGACGCGCGTGAGGTATTCGTAGGCGAGGCGGAAGTCCTCGATGTCGATCAGCACGCGGGCCAGCTTGCGCACCAGCGACGCGGATTGCGCGACGACCTCGGGTCCCGCCTGGCGCGCAATCTCAAGGGCTTCCTCGGAGCGGCCAATCAACAGGGCGACCTCGCACGTCTCCCGCATCAGGGAGTGCAGGGCCGCGCGGTCGTGCCTGACGAGTGTCTTGAGGCGCCCGAGGAAGGCGAAGTAGGCCTCGAGGGTCTTTTCGTCCAACTCGCCGTCATCGAGCAACTGCCGGTAGAGGCGATGGGCCTGCTCGGCGCTTCCGGCCCGCTGGTAAATCTCCGCGAAGAAGACCACCACGTCCGACGGGAGGGGATACAACGAGTTGAGCCGCTCGAAATGCGCGTAAATCGGCTCAAGGTCGGTGATTCCCAGCGCCAGGGCCGATCGGTAGTGTTGAAGGGCCACGCGGTACTCGCCGCGGATCAACTCGATCTCCCCAAGCGCGCGATGGATGTCGGGGGAGTCGGGGTACTGGCGAGCCAGGCCGTTGAGTTTATCGAGGGTGCGATTCAAGGCATCGGGGTTGACGTCTTCCAGGCTCTGGACGTCGCGGATCAGTTCGGTACCCTGGGTGATCAGGTAACTGATGGCGAGGGCCTGCTGGAGCTTGAGGTCCGTCGGCACCGCCTCGCTGGCCTGCTCGTAGACGGCGCGGGACCGTTGGTCGAATGTCCCGGCTTGCAGGTAGGTTTGTGCCAGTTGCAGCACGAGCTTGCGATTGCCCGGATGCGAGCGGCACGAAGCCTCGAGGGCTTCGATGGTGCGCTGTAGAATGGCCTGGCGGGAGGGCGCGGACATCCGGGGTCAGCCATGCGGGCAGATGGCCTCGCGGCAACCATTCCATGGCGCGAAGCCATAGCGAACCAACAATCCGAGGCGAGGCTATCTGTGGAGCGGGGCCGCTCTGGAAGCAAGGACGAACAATTGACAAGTTGCCATGGGCGCGTCTCGTGGATCCGGGAGACGCGCCCGGTGGAGGAGGCGGGAGGCTCTCAAAGTCGCGGTTTCTTCATTGGTGCCGGGCGGCAGGGAGTGGCGTAGCGGCTTTGTGGAGTGATGCCTGGACGCG
>CAYTRP010000222.1:0-6316 GCA_964440195.1 uncultured Candidatus Sumerlaeota bacterium | reverse complement strand
TTCGTGTTTTGCGGGACATGGCTGCTGTCGGTGCAGTTCGAGGCCCGGGACTACGAGATGGAGGCGCGTCGTCGCCAACAGGACCTGTTCGCGGCCCGCGATGGATTGAAGGACGGCGAGGCGCGGGTGGGGAGCCTGCACCGCGACGAGTTCCTGCGCGAGGCGGCGTTGGGGCCGCTGGGCATGATCGATCCGCTGCCGGTCTCGTTCGGCGAGATGCGGTTGGATGCGGCTCGTCGCACGGAGTTGGAGGAGGCGGCTCGCGAGGCACGCGAGTCCCTGCGTGGAGAGAGACTGGCGGTGTCGAATCTGCTGAAGGAGACGCGCTAGAGGAGTTCGCGCACAGAGACGTCCGGTGGGCGTCTCGGTCGCGGCAAGGCCAGGCAGGGCGTGAAAAGTGGCGAGTTCACCATTCGGTCGTTCCCGTTCCCGTTCCCGTTCCCGCTCGTGTTCCCGTTGGAAAACGGACCCGTTCCCGTTCCCCGAGAGGAGAGACCACGAGTTCCTGTTCCTGGTGGCGGTATTCCGGTGGTGCAGCCTGACGGCGAGATTCCTTGGCTACCCGGCTTGAGGGCATTTTCCGTCCGCACCCTGCCTGGCCTTGCCCCGCTCGAGAAACAATCCGGTTTGCGTTGGGCCGCGTGAAACCCTCGGACCGCAGGGACCGTCGATGCTCAAGAAGCCCCACAAACTTCGCGTGTTGGTGCTCGGCGGGATGTTTTGCCTGCTGGGCGGGATGGTGGGGGCGCGCCTGGCGTGGCTGCAGGTGGCGGAGCACGACCGCTACCGCGCGCGTGCGACGGGCCAGCAGGTGCAGACGGTGGTGCTGCAAGCGGAACGCGGGGACATCCTGGACCGGCGCGGACGCCCGTTGGCGACAAGCACGGGGACCCTGTCGGTCTACATCGATCCGAAGTACATCACGGGCGAGAATGCGCCGGCGGGCCTCGACGTGGAGGCGCTGGCGCGGGGCGTCGCGCAGTCGGCGGGCTTGTCCGCCGAGAGCGTGCTGCGCCGCTTCCAGTCCGCGCGCATCACGGCCATTGCGCGCCAGATGGAACCGGAGGTGGCGCATCGAATCGTGGAGCAGATCGCGGAGCAGGACGTTTCGGGGCTGGGCTATTGGTTCCATCGCGAGAGCAAGCGGCTGTACCCGAGGAACCTGGCGCCGCACGTGATCGGCTTTTGCGGGACGGATCCCGACGGGGACAACCAGGGGCTGGATGGGCTGGAGAAGTTGTACGACGGCACGCTCCAGGGAACGCGCATTTCCGGCAAGGCGAGCCGCACGGGGATCCGCCAGGTGGTTCAGCCGTTCAGGGAGGCGGACATCCAGGCGTCGAAGGGTGCCACGCTGGTGTTGACGGTGGATGCGGCGATCCAGGAAGCGGCGGAGGAAGCCGTCGCGCGGGCGGTGATGAAGCACAACGGGGTCAGCGGCGGCGCGATCGTGCAGGACACGGAGACGGGGGCGATTCTGGCGCTGGCGTCGTACCCGACGTTCGAGAACAGCGATTACACAAGCGCGCCGCGCGAGACGCTGCGCAACCGGTTGCTGACCGACCCGCTGGAGACGGGCTCGGTGGCGAAGCTGTTCACGGCGGCGCTCTTGCTCGACAGGAACTACATTACGCCGGACACGCTGGTGGACTGCGGGGGGGGGGCGGCGTACTTTGGGCGCCGCCGCGTGGAGGACACGGGAAACTACAACCTCAAGGTCGTGCCCTTTTACCTGGCGATCCGCACGTCGAGCAACGTGGGGATCATCCGCGCGGCCGAGGTGCTGAACAACGACGAGTGGTACGCACACCTTCGGGCGCTGGGCCTGGGCTCGCAGACGGGCGTGGACCTGCCGGGGGAGGGCGCGGGGATCCTGCGCCCGCCGGAGTCGTGGACGACGCTGACGCGCTCGTCGCTGCCGATGGGCTATGAGATGGCGCTGACGCCCCTGCAGATTGCCAACGCCGTGACCGCGTTGGTGAACGGGGGGGAGTTGCTCAGGCCGCACATCGTGCGCGAGGTGCGCGACGCGCGGGGAAAGACGACGTGGCGCGCGGAGCGCGAGGTGCTGGGCCGCGCGATCAGCCCGATGACAAGCGCGCGGATGCGCTGGCTGATGGAGGACGTGGTGGCGAACGGGAGCGCGAAGGCGGCGCGCATGGAAGGCTTTCGCGTGGGCGGCAAGACGGGGACGACGCGCAAGAGCCACGTGATGACGCATCGCGAGTACATCGCGTCGTTCGCGGGGGTGTTTCCGATGGAGCGCCCGAAGGTGACGATCTATTGCTACGTGGACAGCCCGCAGCCCGAGTATTACGCGTCGCAGGTGGCGGCGCCGCTGTTCCACGAGCTGGCAAAGGCGTCGGCGCTTCACCTGGGGTTGGTGCCGGCCCTCGAGGCGGGCGTTGCGGCGGCGCTGCCCGAGGCGTGGGAAGGCGATGCGGCCTCGGAGGCGCTGGCGCTGCGCGAGATGGCCGGGCCCGTGGTGCCGGACCTTGTGGGGATGACGTTGGCGGAGGTGCGCGAGGCGTTGGCCGGCTGGAGCGGGCCGCTGCGCATCGTGGGGAGCGGCCGCGTGACGGCGCAGGATCCCGCGGCGTTTGCGTCGGCGGTGGAGGGGCGAGAATTGACGATCATGCTGTCATCGGAAGCACCGCGCGTTCGTGGACACGAGATTGCGGCGTCGGCCGCCCAAGGAGGCAGTCGATGAGCAGTCCGTCGCAGGGGGATTCGCGCGTGCGACAGGAGGCGCGTGGCCGTCCGGTATCCGTGGGGCGCCTGGCGGCGCTGGCGCGGCTGCCCTTGGTGGACATCAGGGGAAGCGCGGATCGGATCGTCACGGGCGTCTCGACGTCGTCGCGCACGATCAAGCGCAACGAGTTGTTCGTGGCGCTGATGGGGACGCGGCAGGACAGCCACCAGTTCATCCCCGAGGCGATCGATCGCGGGGCGGCGGCAGTGGTCGTGCATCGCGACGTGCCCGAGTATCCCGGCGTGACGATCCTGCGCGTGGATGACACGCGGCGGGCGCTGGGGCCGCTGGCCCAGGCATTTCACGGCAACCCGGCGATGGCGCTGGAGGTGGTCGGGGTGACGGGGACGAACGGGAAGACGACGGTGACTCACCTGGTCCAGTCGATCCTGAACCATGCGGGGCGGCGCTGCGGGTTGATCGGGACGCTGGGCAGCAACTGGGGCAACGTGTCGTTCGAGAATGGGATGACGACGCCCGATCCGTTGACGATCGCGTGGACGATGAACGAGATGGTGATGGCGGGGATGCGTTCGGTGGCGATGGAAGTGAGCAGCCACGCCATCGACCAGGACCGCGTGGCGGGAATCCCGATGCGCGTGGGCGTGCTGACGAACGTGTCGCAGGATCACCTGGATTACCACGGCGACTTCCCGACGTACATTGGCGTGAAGCGCCGCCTCCTCTTCAATCACGTGGGACCGACGCCCGATGGCGTGGCGTGCCTGAACGTGGACGATCCCGTGGGCGAGGAGCTGGCGGACAGCTTCCAGGGGCCAAAGGTCCTGTTCTCGGTGCACGCGGCGGCGAACGCGGACGTGCGCATCGAGACGGCGCGGTGCCTGCCGCACCGGACGGAGATCGCGATGGAATTGGCGGGCGAGTGGATCGAGTTCACGTCTCACCTGACGGGTCCGTTCAACGTGCAGAACATGGCGGCGGCGGCGGCGGCGGGGTTGGCCCTGGGCGTGGATGCTGCGACGATCGCGAGGGGCTTGGCGGAGACGCTGCCGGTGCGCGGCCGCTTCGAGCGCGTTTCGGTGGGACAGCCGTTCGAGGTGATCATCGACTACTCCCACACGCCCGACGCGCTGGAGAAGGCGCTGCGCGCCGCGCGGCAGGTGGCGACGGGGCGCGTGATCTGCGTGTTCGGATGTGGGGGCGATCGCGACAAGTCGAAGCGCGCCATGATGGGCGAGGCGGCCGCAAGGTTGTCGGATTACGTGGTGGTGACGTCGGACAATCCGCGATTCGAGGATCCCCAGAAGATCGCGGACATGGCGGTGGACGGCATCCAATCGGCGGGGCTGAAGAAGTCGGGCTACACCGTCGTGCTGGAGCGGCGGATGGCCATCGACCGCGCGCTGCACATGGCGTCGGCGGGGGACATGGTGCTGATCGCGGGCAAGGGCCACGAGACCTATCAGGAGGTCCGGGGAGCGCGCATGTCGTTCGACGACCGGGCGGTTGCCCGCGAACTTCTCGGGGGCATGTTTCGCGCGCCCGGATGCAGCCCCGAGGTGATCTCGCTGCCGGTGGAGGAGTGGAAGGCCTGAAGTGGAGCGAAGAGTGAAAGTGTGGCACGCGAATCCGGATGCGGGACTTCTCCTATGATGAACATGGGTCTTGAGTTTGTCGCCCACGAGACAGGTGGCCAGATCCTTCGGGGACTGGGGATGGATCCGGTCGGCCGCTTCTCGACGGATTCCCGCAGCCTGGCGCCCGGCGATGTGTTCGTGGCGCTCAAGGGGCCGCGGTTCGATGGCGGCCAGTTCATCGCGCAGGCCATCGCGCGCGGCGCGAGCGGGGTCCTGTGCGCGCACGAGGACCTTGGCCGCGTGGGCGACGGCCAGGATGGTCCGTTTGTCGTGGCGGTGCCCGACACGACGCGCGCGCTGGGTGCCCTGGCGCGCGCGTGGCGGCGGTTGCTCAAGCCGCATGTCGTGGCGGTGACGGGCTCGAGCGGCAAGACGACGACGAAGGAGATGATCGCGCAGGTGTGCCGTCAGCGCTTCCGCCTGCTGGCGACGGAGGGGAATCGCAACAACCACATCGGGTTGCCGCTCACGCTGCTGGACCTCAACGCGGGCCACGAGGTGGCGGTGATCGAGATGGGGATGAATCATTCGGGCGAGATCCGCGACCTGACGCGGATCGCGGAGCCGGACATTGGCGTGCTGACGAACGTGGGGGACGCGCACCTGGGGAACTTTGCAAGCGTCGAGGACCTGATGTTCGCGAAGGCGGAGATGTTTCAGGCGATGGGGCCGGCGGGGACGGCGGTCATCAACGCGGATTGCGAGCGGAGCCGCCGCATCCTCGAGGTGGGGGAGATCGTGCAGGCGGTGGTGCTGACGGGCGAGGCGGACCATGCGATGATCCGCGCGCGCCAGATCGAGCCGATGGAGCCCTTTGGTTGGCGCTTCACGCTGGAACTGCCCGGTGGCGAGAACGTGCCGGTGAGCCTGCGCGTGTTTGGGCGCTACCAGGTGGCAAACGCGACGGCGGCGGCGGCGGTGGCGGTCATGCTCGGCGTGCCGGGTGGAGAGATCGCGGCGCGGCTGGAGACTTTCGAGACGCCGCGTCTTCGCTCGCGCGTCGAGGAGTGGGGGGGCGTGCGGGTCGTGGAGGATTGCTACAACGCGTCGCCCTCGGCCACGATCGCGGCGATCAAGTCGTTCGCGATGATGCCGTGCGGCGGGCGCCGGTTCCTGATGCTGGGCGAGATGGCTGAATTGGGCGTGTTCTCCGAGGCGAGCCATCGCCGGGTGGGCGCGGCGGCGGCGTCGGCCGGCGCGGAGATGGTGATCTGCGTGGGGTCGCAGGCGGCGTGGACGGGCGAGGAAGCAGCGGCCCGCGGCGCACGGGTGATGCGCTTTGACATGATGGTGCCCGCGGCGGAGTTCCTGGGCAACATGCTCCGGCCCGGTGACGCCCTGCTGGTGAAGGGCTCGCGCGTGGCGGCGCTGGAGCGCGCGACGGAGATGCTGCGCGGTTGGCTGGCGCCCTCGGCTTCGGCGGATACTCCGATGATGGAGGTCCGCGCGTGATCCCCTGGCTCATCGGCCTGATCGATCGCAACGACGCGCCGCAATGGTTGCTGGTCTTCCAGTACGTGACGGTGCGCGCGATGCTGGCGCTCGCCTTCGCCTTCCTGGTGTCGGTGCTGTTCGGCAACCGGGTGATCGCGTGGCTGCGGGCGCTGAAGGTCGGCCAGCAGGTGCGCGACGACCAGGGGAAGGACGCGATCAGCCTGAAGGAAATGCACGCGGGCAAGCAGGGGACGCCGACCATGGGCGGCCTGCTGATGCTGGGCTCGCTGATGGCGGCGGTGTTGTTGTTCGGGGACCTGCGCGAGCCGGTGCTCGGCCTCGCCGCGGCGATGGCCCTGGGCTTTGGAGCGATCGGGTTCGTGGATGACTATCGCAAGGTGGCGCAACGGAACTCCAAGGGCTTGTCTGCGCGCAAGAAGCTCGTGGCGCAGGGGACGCTGCTGGTAGGGACGGCGCTCGACGATGCCGGCCTCGGTCAGCGCGCGCATGCGCACGCTCAGCAGGTGCGGCG
>CAYTRP010000221.1:1818-6349 GCA_964440195.1 uncultured Candidatus Sumerlaeota bacterium | reverse complement strand
GGGACACTCGCCGCCGTCCGGCACCAACGAAGGAATCGCGACTTTGGGACGTCCTGGGCCTCATCCCGGCTCCCTGCCGGCGAAACGGCGTTGCCCCAAGTCCGGGGTTGGCGCAAGGCTGCCCTATCTCAACCGTAGGATTCGAGGTCGCCATGAACGCCTTGCGCCATCTGCTTGGCCTTGCAGTTTGCCTCAGCGTGACAACCGCGCTTCCCGCCATCCCGCCGGAGGAATTCCAGCCCTTGATCAACGCCATTCACCAGGCCCAGGACGGCCGCGATCTCAACGCGGCGGAAGACCTCGTGAAGGAGGCTCTCGATCAACAGGGTGCCGCGTTGACTCCCCACCAAAAGGACCTGCTGGACCGCGAGCAGGAACGCCTCCGCCGCATCCGCAAGGATTATTCCCTGACCCGTGAGCGCCTTGCGGAAGTGTGCCAGTCGGGCATCTCGGATTTCCGCCCCGGGGAGGTCGACGAGTGGGAGGGAAAGGGATGGCTGGACTGGAAGATCGTGGACGGCGAGAAACGCTATGTCGGGGCCTCGCGCTCGAACCTCTTTTACCGCTATCCCGAGATCGCCGGGCGTCGGATCGAGCCGCGAGGGACGCGTTGGGAGCAGTTTCTTGCCTCGCACGTCGAGGAAGTCATGTCCGAGTTCACGGTTCCCGGCCAGTTCCTCGGCAAGCCACGCGAGAAGATCGTGACCATGACCATCACCGCGCGCGATGGGGCGGCACAACCGGCAGAGGTCATCCGCTGCTGGATGCCTTTCCCACAGGTCACGGAGTCGCAAACCGCCGTGGACTTGCTCGATGCCAGCCCGGACCCGATGTTCGTCAACGCGCCCGGTTATCCGGCGCGCTCGATTTATTTCGAGCAGGCCGCTTCCGAAGCGGGCGGGGCTGTCTTTCAGGCGAAGTGGGCGATGACCGCCCGGCCGCGTTGGGCGCGCATCGATCCGGCCGTCGTCCAACCCCTCGACCCCGAGCGGCACGCCGCTGTCCTGGCATACACCCGCGAGCAGCCACCACACGTTGTCTTTACACCGGAGATCCAGCAGTTGGCCCGGGAGTTGACCGAGGGCATCGAGAATCCCGCCCTGCGCGCGCGCCGCATTTACGACTGGATCAGCGAGAACATCCAGTACTCCTTTGCGCGCGAGTACTGCACCCTGCGCAACATCTCCATGTACACGCTTGAGAACAGCTACGGCGATTGCGGCCAGATTGCATTGCTCTACATCGCGTTGTGCCGTGCCGCCGGCATTCCGGCGCGCTGGCAGAGCGGTTGGATCACGGTGCCGGGGATGCATAACATGCACGACTGGTCGGAGATCTATCTCGAACCGTATGGTTGGGTGCCGGTGGATCCCAATTATGCGGTTTTTGCCCGGCAAAGCATGGCCTCCCTCTCGGACGAGCAACGGGCGATGATGCTCGAGTTCTTTTTTGGCGGCATGGACGCCTATCGCATGTGCGTGAACCGCGATCATGGCTATCCCCACTATCCGCCCAAGTCGGATTGGAGATCCGACGACGTCGATTTCCAGCGCGGCGAATTGGAGACGCGGGGCCGCACTCTTTACTTCGACCAGTTCCGGTATGTCTTGAACATCGAGCATGCAGGCGAGGGCGGCGAATAGTCGCCCCTCGCTTTGGCAACTTCCCGAGCCGGGCCCCGTCCGGTGACTTCTTGGCGAGAGGGGCATCTTCCTCATGACCACCGCGAGTGCCCCCGTCGTCGAGTCGCAGCGCATAGGACTGCTCGATTTCCTGCGTGGGGCCGCGATCCTCGGCATTCTGACGGTCAACGTCTACAGCTTTGGGCTTCCGAACCTTGCGTACTTTGTGCCGTACGCCTGGGGTGACATTGGCACGCTCGACTCCGTGGCATTTTCCGTATCGGTCTTCCTGTTTCAGCAGAAGATGTATCCGCTGCTGGCGTTCCTGTTCGGCGTCGGGATCTTCCTCCTGTCGGAAAAGGAGGAGCGCACGGGACACGGTTCCCTCGGCATTTTCCTGAAGCGCATGGGATTCCTCATGCTGATCGGTGGGCTGCACGCGCTGCTGCTGTGGCAGGGCGACATCCTCGTGTGGTATTCGTTCGCGGGTTTGTTCGCCTATCTCATGCGCCGCCTGCCCACGCGCTGGATGTTTCCCCTCGCGCTCGTCTTCACATGGGGAGTCGGCCTCTTCTGCTGCTCGCCGATGATCGGCACGATGGCGGCCTTCCCCGACCAGGCTCTTCCACACCTTGAGGCCTTCCGGCAGCATCCCGCCTCGCCCGAGGATGCCCGCCCGTTCGTCCATCGACCTTACTGGGAGAACTTTCGGTACGTGGCGGGCAACTTCACGACGACCCCCAAGTCCACGGCGCTCGAAGCCCACTACTACATGGAGGGGAGTTGGCTTCACATTTTGCCGTTAAGGATTCTGTTTTACCTTCACACTTTCACGAGTGCCTTCATCGGCATGATCCCCATGCTGACGGGGATCATGATGCTCGGCATCCTGGCGGGCCGCCATGGGGTGCTCGTTGGTGGAGAAGTTGGCCGCCGTCCGCGCGCCATCGCGTTGCTGCTGGGCGTTCTGTTGGGCATTCCGCTCTGTCTGGCGGCACTTTGGCTGATCTGGATCAAGCACCCCGCCGCCATGTTTGGGTCCATGACCCTTGCCATGATGGGGGGGCCGTTGCTGGCCGGCGTGTATGTCATCCTCCTGTCCGCTCTCTATCGCTCCGTCCTCGGGAGATTCCTCGCCCATCCCGTCGAGGCGGTTGGTCGCATGGCCATGTCCAACTACCTTGGCCAGACAATCGTCTTCGTCCTCTTTTTTCAAGGATGGGCCCTGGGATGGTACGGCCGGCTGGGTTACGCCCAATTGGGGCTGATCGTGCTGGCGGCCTGGGGAATCCAGATGGCATTGAGCGTCCTTTGGCTGCGTTTCTTTTGCTTTGGCCCGTTTGAATGGTTGTGGCGTTCCGCCACCTACGGCCGCCTTCAGCCCCTCCTTCGTCGGCGGCATGAACTCGGCGATTGACCCCACGGGGGAGAGTGAGTCTCTTTCCCCTCCCCTGCGGACGGCGACCTGCCTCCGGAGGTCTTGCGGTGGGATGTCCGAGTGGTTGAAGGAGCGCGCCTCGAAAGCGCGTGTACTCGCAAGGGTACCGTGGGTTCGAATCCCACTCCCACCGCCAGAAAATCCTGAAAAAACAAGGCTTTCTTGCCGATTTCCGACGCCAGCCCACGAGGTTGGCGTCTAGTCGTTTTTGGTCAAACTTGGTCAAATTTTGGGCATTTTTGGGCAGTGTGGGCAGTGGATGGGCAGTGGGGTCGCGCCGGCGCGGGTTGACCGTTGGCGCAACCCGGGGCGGCTCTCATGGAAACAGTGGCGAGCTATCGCCCTGACCCACGGAGACATCCACCATGGAGCAACTCGCCGAAATTCTCAATCAGTTCCTTGGCTCGCTTGGCCTGCCCGGAGCGGTCGTCGCCGCCATCGGCGTTGTCGCTGGCTATCTGCTCAAGGCGGTCCTCGGCTCGAAGTCCAAGCCCGAAGAACTGGACGAGACCGAGACCGACGATGTGGACGCCACCTGAAGAGGGGGTGCGAAATGCCAGAGAACGACAATGAACAGGAGACGGAGTCCACCATGCCCAACAGAAGCCGAGCAGAGGACTCTTCGAACACATTCACCAAGGATCTGGGCAAGCTTGGGATTCCGGCGGGCCTGGTCGTCGCCGTTGTCCTGATTCTACAGGCCATCGGCGTCCCCTACGGACAGGACGCGGCCAAGGAAAAGACGGAACTTGCCCTCACCATCGCCGAGATCAGGACGGACCTGCGAAATCTCAAGGACCAAGCCATCCCCGGGGTGAAGTCCGAGGTGCAGGACTTGAGGGCCGATCTAATCAGCCAGAATCAACAGTACGTCGCGCAGTCAGCGTTTCGGCTTTGGATTTACAAGATGCAGGTGGAAAACCAGACCACCGGGATCAGAATCCCGAACTACGAATGAGGAGATGGACTATGAAATCAGGATACTCGACGAGCCGAAAGTGGATCCTCTGGTCGATCATCGCCTGCCTGTTGCTCATGCTGGTCCTGTCGAGCAGCGGGTGCGCGCAATCGGCGGAGGCTCGCATTCAGCGCAAGGTCTTCGTTTCCGAGGGCTACTCGGAGTCGCAGTCGCTTGCTCGCGAGATCCACGAGCTGATCGATGAGCACCAGTCGATGAAGCTCCAGGCATCCCTCGCGGAATTGGAGGCCGACTACAACGATGAGTTGGCGAGAGCCGAGACCCCGGAGGCCGGCGCGGTTGCCGCCCTCCAGTTCTCCGACGGCCTCGCTATGACCGTTGCGGATGCCAGGGCAGAGACGGCGTACCTCCTGCGGATGAAGGGCAAGGCGCTCGCCCTTGGTCGTGGCCTGCAAAAGGTAGATGAAATGGCCGATCGCGAACTCGACGTCGCGATTCGAAGTTGGAATCGATTTCAGGATTCAGAGCTTCCCGGGCTGATCGAGAAGGGGC
>CAYTRP010000221.1:1493-1808 GCA_964440195.1 uncultured Candidatus Sumerlaeota bacterium | reverse complement strand
GGCCAAGAAGGCGGAAGCCGAGGCCCGCGCCAGACGGAAGGCCGAGGCAGAGGCACAGGCCATGGCCAATGAAGCCCTGCTGGCCGAATCGGAAGCCAGACATGCGGCGGAAGAGCGAGCCAAGGCGGCGGAGGAAAGGCTCAAGGCTATTGAGACGCCAGCCGCGCCAACTACTCCAGTCACGCCGTAACGCCGTAACGACACCCAGCCCCACTTTACAGGAGACCTTACACCATGCCGAACCGATTCCTGTCCGATCTGCTTGCCCTTGAAGGGAAGACAGTCACGCCGTCCCAATACCGCGCCCTCTCGATC
>CAYTRP010000221.1:0-1483 GCA_964440195.1 uncultured Candidatus Sumerlaeota bacterium | reverse complement strand
TCTCGATCGAGGCCATGCGCGACCTTCGCGTCGCCGAGAGGAAGCCCCTTAACCAGAGCCGGTGGAAGAAGACCCGGGTGTTCATTGATCAGGAGCGCCTGACCGACGCCTTTTTCAACGACACAAACCGACTGCACGCCATTGCCGCCGAGGCGACAGAGGAGGCCAACGCGCTCAAACTCAAGCTTGCGGGCTCGATCATTCTCGCTGGCCTGACGACGCTCGCGACCGGCGGCAACCCCTCGGCCGTTGTCGGGCAGGCCATTCAGTTGGTGCGGCTCGTTTCCTCCAAGGGGGGATGAGCGGGATTGTCCCCGTACCGCCGCGCAGATCCTGGCGCGTGGCGACCGGCGGAGTGAGGGATCTATCCCGGAAAGGCGGTGATCGTGTCCGAGGGTAAAGACGAGGAACTCGCGGCGCTTTGCGATCCGATGAATTTGATCGATCGCATTCGCCGCGAGTATCCGACGGCCCCGGATCAAACGGAGTACACAAAGCTCCGAATGGACGGGATTTTCAGGTCCAAGGAGAGCAAGATCCAGCGGATATTCGGGGACACGCTTGACTGGTACGCCGCCTACGCCCCGCCCGAATACAGGGACAGCCTTCGCCAGAAGTATTTCGGCATTCTCTCCCAAGTTCGAGCATCGGACACGGATGCCATTTACAACGCCTTTCAGGAGCTTTCCCGGGAAATCAAGCAATCGCGAATGCTTTGCGCCAGACTCGGCCTGGCCGTTCCCGGACCCCTGTCGGTTCCCGGCAAGCTGCCCCCACAGGGGATTTTCGACTCGATGGAGATACAGGATGCTATCCGACACTCAAAAGCGGCTTCTGATCCAAACGGTCCGGCAGCAACTTGAAGCCATCATTGGTGGAACAAGGCCGGACATGTCCTGCCTCGGGTTCTATTCCGCCTGTCTTTCCATCGGCGTCATCCCGGCGTGGTACAAGAGCGCCCGGAAGGAAGATCCGAAATTCGACGAGCAGTGCCGGGAGATCATCGACGAGATAGAGCAGGTGATCGTGGAGAAGGCCGTGTGCGAGGCCATGATTTCCAAGGACAAGATTCGCGATCTTGTGATGGTGGCGGAGCGCCTGAACCATGGGTTCGCCCTGCCCGCAAGGCCACAGGTCTCCATAAACAAGACAAACAACATCCTCATGGCCATGTTGAACGGATCCGCGCCGGAGCAAATAGACGAGGCCCTTTCGCAATTCGAGGATATTGATTCCTTTGCCCGGGGCGGGGATTTGGAGGTCGAAAGGCAGATGGCCGGTCTTGCCTTCATGGCGGCGGAAACCCCGTTGCTGGAGATGGAATAACCATGGCCGGGGAGATTCCTTCCGACTTCGCCTCGCGCCTGATGGCAAAGCGCGACCGGTACAAGCGAAACCCGTTGAAGATGATAAACGACGGGATTTTCCAGATTACGACAACGGTGGAAATGCGCGACGGCCAATTGGTTTCTCCCGGATCGGG
>CAYTRP010000220.1:0-6367 GCA_964440195.1 uncultured Candidatus Sumerlaeota bacterium | reverse complement strand
CAATGGGAAAGGGCGCCTTCTCCGAGTGCCCAATAGTGGAATGCCTCCGGGTTGCCGCCCCGGAGGCGGTGGAGCACGGGATCGGCCAAACTGATGTTTCTCAACGGCTCGGCCTTGTCCGGGGCGTACCTGAAATCGCCCGCGAGCCGATCCAGCGCCTTCTCTCTCAAGATCATGGCCAGACACGCCGCTTTCGAGGCTGCGACCTTGGCGTCATCCATCGAGAATCGCGTTCCAACAAGGTGCCCCGCCAATGATGCGCGGCCCTTCATCAGCAATTCCCGATTGGCGTGGGGAACGGCGCCCTTCAAGCCCGCGTGGCACAGCAATCGTGCCGTTTCAATCGTGTCGTCAAGCGCACCGTTTTTCGAGAAGCGACCCCCTCGATAACCATTCTCCGCCGCGAAAAGCGCATCGTAAGCGAGCCCCGCCGCCCCGAAATCCCTGGCCGCATCGAACAACTCGCCCACATCGAAAAGCTGCTTCATCACCTGCATCGCGTATCGCTCGTTGCACGGCACCCCCACGGTGTTTGGGGCAAAGGCGGTCAGCTTGTCGGCCAACAGACATTCGACCGATGGCACTCGCACGAATACCTCATCCTCGACTTCAAAGAGAGATGACTGGATCGAAACAGGCTGGATGACGGGGTGGAGAGCCTTTTCCTGAACGACGTCGAGGATAACGTGCGAGGTCTGCTCACCGCGATTGGCCACTGGCTGGTAGTGGAATTTGAAATGCCTTCGGGCGGGAATGCGGTTGGGCCCCCGGTTGTCTTCCTCGTGCCGCACAAATGGCTTCTCGGCGGCCACGTCGGCCAGAACCCGGTCGAGTTCGCCATTGGGCAGTGGGCAAAGGATGTCGATGTCGATGGACAACCACCGAAACCGGGGCAGCCGCAGCAACAGGCTCGTTCCGCCCTTGAAGACCATCGGAATATCTCGCCGGGCCAGATGCCCGAGAAGGGCGAAGGCATGGATCGCCTTCTCGATCAGGATTGGTTCCCCACCGCGAAGCCGTGTCCGCTGGGCAATGATCCACTCGATGGTAAAACATTGAGGAGAGATCACTTAAACCTTCTCTTACCCATTAACTTCAAATTCCAATATTTTTGAAGTTAATGGGTTTTCGAGCAAGTCTTCAGGCGCCAGGCGGCGCCGTTGGGCATAGACAAACATCATCCCAGATTCAGGCGTGCCCCCGTGGCCATGCGAGTGGCCATCGCGCGGAACTCCGAGACGGACATCAATCCCAGCGGCTCGACTTCCAGACGCAGATCGACCAACAGTTGCTCTGGAGACGCTTGATTGTCAGGCAATTCCGGGATCATCTGATCAATCGTCGGCCTGACGACAACACCCCTCGGCACGATTGAAAATCTCCTGGTCTCCTCGCCCCTGGGGTTCAATGCGACCTTCCATCCGGCCTCCGCGAGATGTTCCGCCACGGCGGGCATGGCCTCCTTCTCCACGGAAAGGAACACCGTCGGCGTGCCGATCAGGTGATGCATCCACGGATTCACCTGCGCGGTGGACCACGCCGCCATGCGCAGCAGGGGGAAGCGCGGCCGGACCGCTTGCAAGACCGGCGCCACGGCTTCCTTGTCCAACACTGGCCGGTTGTTGAGAAACGTGTACCATCCGCGCCCGGCGCCGTTGACCTGTCCGGAGCGCATGAGATCGTGCATGTAGCCGAGCAATGTGCCGTGAGACACCTTTGCCCCTTTGGCGGCGAGCCATGCCTCGATTTGGTCGATGGAGAAATAGACAGCGCCCACCCTGCCGGGAACAAGCTGTTCCCGCAGGAGTTGCATGGCTGGCGCGCGGCTCTTTCTCATTTCTTCATTCACCGTGGGGCACCCTTTCCCACGCGCCTTCCCCGGGCAATGCCGGAGTGCCTTCCCTCACCCCACCCCCGCGAACTCCACCTTTGTCCGGTAGCGGAACGTCACGCGCCCGCCCGTGTAATGATGCACCGCCTAGTCGGGTTCGTTTGTGTGCTTATAACTGCTTATAGCAGCGAGCATCTCATCGTAGGCAGTGATACTCTCATCAAGATACTCGGACTGCTCGGCCACCCAGTCCCGCAGCTCCGTGGCCGACATCGTGGTTTCGGGTACGCGGAAACTCAAGCTACGGAAAATATGCGATGTGCCGCGGTCAAGCGCTCCGCGCACCACCCGGTCCCTGAAGTCCGTCTGCCCGTGCTGATGGAGCGCAAGCACGAGAGCCGCGAACTTCTCCGAATCGGCCGCGGGCCGAATATGCCTGCCCCGTCCGATGGCGCAGAGCACGCCATTGCCGCTGCCATATTCAAAAAGCCACTGGTGAGGATGCTCCGGAACCATGCCGTTCGCGAGCACCACGCGACTCAAGGGCGAATCCGATACCGTGGAGCGCGTGAACACGGTGATGTCCGTGAGGGGAATCCGCCAGTCCGTCGCGTGGCGTGTCGCGCCACACTTGTCGCAGATGGACGAATACGTGAACGCCCCAAAGATGAACGCGAAGGCGAACACGAGCACGACTGTCGCGGACAATCCGATGATCACCCGTTTTTGTTTTACCGAAAGCGTTTTCCTGTCCGCGTGTGGCTGGCGACACCTATCGACCCCAGGCTCGGCGGCGGGAGCTTGCTCCGGCTTTTCGATTTCCGCGTCGCGATCTTCATGGATGGC
Organism: uncultured Candidatus Sumerlaeota bacterium; assembly: GCA_964440195.1. Classification (GTDB taxonomy): domain Bacteria; phylum Sumerlaeota; class Sumerlaeia; order SLMS01; family JAHLLQ01; genus CAYTRP01. Next base: position 3,690 of record CAYTRP010000220.1, on the reverse strand, counting down.
CATGGCGGCACTTCCTTGCCCGACAGCCTAAACAATACCATGAGCGGCCAAACAGGCAAGCCCAACAAGCAACCGCTGGGCAAAATCGGGTGCATCTCCCGGATCCGCGAGACGCACCCAACGGCGGGGGCCTTCGCGCTTGCGGGGCGACAGGTCTTGGGTTGTTATCCGATTGCCAGATTGTCTGCGTGAGGTTTTCAGCGCCTGGTCGACAGGAGGAAGGTATGAAGCCACTCAGGGGAGAGACCTTTCTCTCATGGGCCGCCGAGGCGGGCATCGGGCGCGATCCACGTTTCAAGAACTCGTTGAAGTTGGTGTTTCAGCGAGGGAGGAGCCACTCCTGCTACTGGACCATCCCGCCAGATCAAGAGGAGGCCGAGAGGCTGTTTCGGCTGGTTCTGGAGGCGGTTTGGGGGGCGGGCGACATGGCCGTGTGGCCGCGCGATGGGAGTTGGTGGACCTTTCGCGAGCGGCTGGAGGATCTCGACCCCGAATCCCCTTTCGGCGAGATTATCCGCTCTCTGGAAAATCCGGCGGCGCTTGTTGGACGCGACGAGATTGGCGAGTTGATCAAGTTCCTCTGGTTTACAATGAAGGAGTCATGGAGGTTGTCCGATGATATTCACCTCATCTCCACGGATCGCTCGTGCATCCTCCTGTTGAGCCATCACCAGACCCTGCACGCCTCGTCATCCGATCTGGAGAACCTGAAAAGGACCGTTGAGCACCTGGCGCTGGGTGGATTCCCGCTTCTCGAGGAGCGGCCGGATTGGACGTTCAAGCACCCGGGTACAATCCGCGAAGACCGTTGACGGTGTTCGGGCATGTCTGGGCCTCTCGAGAATAATCCACAGTTGGCCGGTCACCCAGCAATGAGACGTTATCTGCCACACTTGGTCATCGCGCTTGTTGTCCTTGGCGGCATCGGAATTGGGGCCGGCAATGTCGTTGGCGGCAAGTTGAGGGGCGTTGCGCATCGTATCATGGCGCGCCAGGCACGCGGTCTGGAGGAGACTCGGGCTCAGTTGGAGGCTGAGGGGCTTGCGATGCCGTTGGACGATCCGCGCATTGTTGTGCGCAAGCGGCAGCGGCAACTCGAACTGCTCGACGGTGAGACGTTGGTGCGCAGGTATCCAATCGCGCTCGGCGGCAGTCCTGCCGGCCACAAGGAGCGCAGTGGCGATGGGCGGACGCCGGAGGGAACCTACTACCTGTGCACACGCGTCAAGCCCTCACAGTTTCACCTATTCTTGGGGATCAGTTATCCTGCACCGGATGATGCTGCCAGGCAGGAAGATGTCTCTGATTCAACACGCAAGGCCATTGAGGAGGCTTGGCGACAAGGAGACAAGCCGCCTTGGGATTCGGTCCTCGGCGGTGCCATTGGCATCCACGGCGGCGGGGATCGAGGGGATTGGACGCTTGGGTGCATCGCCATCGCGAATGGGGCCGTGGAGGAGTTATGGCTGCTGACCGAATTGGGGACGCCCGTGGTGATCGAGCCGTGAGGGGCCGCGCCGGTGGTTTACTCAACAAACTGAGTAATTTTACTCAATACGCTGAGGAATTCCGGTCGACCCTTTGGTCCGGGGCTGACTCCCGCCTGCTGGCGGTAGGGTCACGGGCGGTCTGCCGGGGTGCGTGGGGCGGGTGGGAGATGGCGGGGCCAGAAATCGAATCCCGCACCGGACCGGGGGCAAAATCGTCCTTGCGCCGTTCCCCCTCAGCGTCCCAGACAAACGGCCCTCGCAAGAGACGGCCTCTGGCCGTCGCCTCTGCTCCCCTATAGCTCAATCGGTAGAGCGCCGGACTGTTAATCCGTAGGTTCCTGGTTCGAGTCCAGGTGGGGGAGCCACTCAAAACACAAGACTTACAAGAAGGCGCCACCGTCCGATTCCTCTCGGAGTGTGCCCAAGGTCGGTCGACGCAACTCCAACAAAAAAGCCTGTTTTGGCGACGTCGTGGGCACACTGATTCCGCCCTCAGAAGCTCACCCATCTCGAGGCCGCGGCGGACCAGATCAGGGTCACGCCGCCGAGTGATGACAGCACGATGCTTGTCTGGCCGTCGTCGATGATGTCGCTGCCTGCGCGCTGGATCGTGACGGCGTTGCTGGCGTCGATCACGCGCACCCGCACCGTGTGCCCGTCTGCAATAGATGAGGAGGCGGGAAGCGTGACGTTGAAGGGGCCGCCGGAAGCGTCTGCCACGATCAGGCCGTCTGTCACCGCGACAGAAGTCCCCGTCGTTCGCAGGCGCGAGACGAGACGGTTCAGCAGGCGGTCGAGCTTCGTGAAGTTGTCGTTGATCAGCGCACGCCAGGTCGTCGATCCGATCTCGATGGTGTTGGATCCGTTTGGGAGGACTGCCATGGTGATGCTCCTGTGGACGGGGATGTCAGATGATGATTTGTGCGCCGCTGGATGTGTGGCCGGCGAGGCGGCACACGACGGTGTAAGTGCGCACCGGCGGGCTGCCACCGACCACGAGTGAAGGTTGGTCGGTTTCAACAGGGCCGAAGCCGTCGTTGCCGGTGATAACGAAGATGCCCTCGACCTCATCGTCGAAGGCGACGCCGTTGTCGGCGTTCCACTCCCCGGCTCCGCCATGTCGTTTACGCGCCACCCAGGAGAGCGTGACATCCGTTCCGTCGCGCACGCCCCTCAAGTGAACGGGAGAGTAGGGCGTTTCCGGCCGATAGCCGTAGGCCATTGCCGTGGTCTTGTTCGGGCCGCGCGCGTAGCGGTTCGCGCATCGCGCCGCGATGGAGAGCGTCGCAAGGTTCTGCCCGCGCACGCCCACGATGCCATCGCGCGCCGTCCCTGACCTCGGCAGGAACCACACGCGAGCACCCGACCCGTGATTGACGCGTGGCGTGCCACCAAGGCCGCGGATGACGCCCGATGCCTGGAAGGATCCGCCGCCAAGGTCGCTAAGGTTTTGAATGGAAACGAGCTCCCAGTTGGTGCCGCCGCTGTCGATGAGGGCAACCTTCCCCATGCGCTGCCACGCGCCCTCTGTGTTCGTGAAGGCTTCGACGCCCAGGGCGTTGATCACGGTGAAGCCAACGGCACGATCAACCCACCCCGCGCTCGATGGATACCCCCCGGCGTCCAGCACGGCTGTCGGCACGATCTGGAACTGTCCGCGAAGCTCCCCTCCGACGAGGACCTGATAGCGGTCGCTGAACTGCGTGGGCGGCGGCGAGGCAAGCGCGCAGACAGCGGTCTCGAAGGCGAGCTCGGGAATGGCGTCGCGCACGAAGACATGTGCAGGCTGCTCGGTGAGCGTATAGTCCTGACCGACGTAGTCGCTCCCCGGCAGCTCCGGCTCGGTGAAGTTCTCGAGGCCATAGACGTCCTCGATGGCTTCCACGGTGATGACCTGATCGCGGTCCCCGTCTCCGGAGATCGCCAGAATGCGCACGACGACATCCAGATCCATCTCGTCGTCGGTGAGACGAACGGCGTCGCCCGGGTTGAGTGTCGGCCATTGGACGCGCGAGAGCTCGAACCGGTAGACGGCCAGAGGGTAGAACATCCGGCGCATCATGCGCGCAGAGACCTTCTTCACCGCCGTCTCGTTGCGCAGCCAGGTGATATCGACGCTCTCGATCTTCGCGTAAGCAACGGCATTGCGCGCGGCACTGTTGACGATCGTGCGCTTGATCGGCTTCCACGTGCGCACCGA
>CAYTRP010000219.1:0-6376 GCA_964440195.1 uncultured Candidatus Sumerlaeota bacterium | reverse complement strand
TCCCCCTGCTCGCCGAGCATTTCCTCCGCCTCAAGGCGGCCAAGCACGGTCGCGAGGCCATCCGCTTCTCCGAAAGCGTCACGGAGGCGCTGGTCGCGCTGCCATGGCGGGGGAACGTCCGGGAACTCGAAAACCTCGTGGAGCGTCTGGTCGTCCTCGCGGAAAGCGACGTCATCACCACGGAGATGCTGCCCGAAAGCATGGGACGCCGGCATGTCAGCAGCTCAAGCGCGGACGGGGTGACCAAGCTGGCGCTCTCCGCGGCCGCGATGGTCGAGGAAGTCCCCGATTTCAAGGCCGCCCGCGAATCCTTCGAGAGGGAATATCTTGAGGCCTTGCTCCGAACCCATGGCGGAAGCGTCTCGGAGGCCGCCCGGCACTCGGGAATGAGCCGGCGAAATCTTTACGACAAGATCGAAAAGCTGGGGATTCCGCTGACCTCCATCAAGGACGAAGGCTAGACAGCGCCGATCCGCTCGATTCGGTCCAGACAATCGCGTTGACATCCACGGTGGGGTTCGCGATTGATTCGCTTCTCGACCATTGCACGCGGGTCCGTGTGCTAAGTCGTTCCTGTTCAACGAATCTCCTAATCAAACGGAGCCCATGCTCTGAAGAAGGAAACTGACCTGCCATGGAAATCGCCCAGTTACTGCTGGCCTTCCTAATCGGAGGCGCGGCGGGGGCGGTCGGTTATTTTGTGTTCATGAAGAGGGGCGGGGAAGCGGCACTTCCCCAGTCCCAAAAGGAAGCTAAACGAGTCCTCGAGACGGCGCAAAAAGAAGCGCAGTTGATTCTCGAAAAGGCCGAGGTAGAAGCCGAACACAAAGTCGCCGAACGCACCCGCCAGTTGGAGACGGATCTATCGAAGCGTCGCAAGGACGTCGAGAAGGAAGAAGAAAGGTTCAGGAAAAAGGAAGAGCATGCCGATCATCGCGACGATTTGTTGAATCGTCGCGAGCAATCCCTCGGCGACAAGGAAAAAGCCATCGATGACCGCTTGAAGAAGGCCGAGTCCGAGCTGCACCGCGTCGGGGAATTGAAGGCCGACCTGATCCGGAAGACGGAAGAGATCTCGGGCCTCACAACCGATGAGGCAAAGAAGCTCCTGCTTGAATCCCTCGAGAGCGAAGTCACCGCCGAGGCGGCGGCACTGGTTCGACGCCTCGAAGCCGAAGCGACGGACACCGCGGACAAGAAGGCCCGCCAGATCCTGACCCTTGCCGTCCAGCGATGCGCGACCGATCAGGTTACCGAGACAACCGTCTCGGTGATCAACCTGCCCAGCGACGAAATGAAGGGGCGCATCATCGGCCGCGAGGGCCGCAATATCCGCGCCCTCGAGCAAGCCACGGGCGTCAATATCATCGTGGACGACACCCCCGAGGCCATCGTCCTCTCCTGTTTTGACCCCATGCGCAGGGAAATTGCACGCCTGGTCATCGAAAAGCTGCTCGGTGATGGCCGGATTCACCCGACCCGCATCGAGGAATTGGTGGAGAAGACGGAAAAGATGGTCCTGGAGCAGGCCCGCGAGGCAGGTGAATCGGCCTGCATCGAACTGGGGCTGCACGACGTCCATCCCGAAATCGTCAAGTTGATGGGACGCCTGCGCTTCCGCACCAGCTACGGGCAGAACGTGCTCAAGCACAGCGTGGAATGCGCGCACATCGCCGAGATGATCTCCTCGGAGATAGGGCTGGACGCGCGGCTGGCGAAACGCGCCGCGTTCCTCCACGACCTCGGCAAGGCGGTCACCCACGAAGTTGAAGGCCCCCACGCGTTGATCGGGGCCGAACTCGCAAAGAAGTACCGCGAACGCCCCGAGGTGGTGCATGCCATCGAGGCGCACCACAATGAAGTGAAGCCGAAGACGTTGACGGCGATCATCGTCCAGATTTGCGACGCCGTGTCGGCCTCCCGCCCCGGCGCGCGGCGCGAAACACTCGAGTCCTACATCAAGCGCCTGGAAAACCTCGAGGCGATCGCGAACTCGTTTGATGGCGTCGAGAAGACCTACGCAATTCAGGCGGGTCGCGAAATCCGGATCGTCGTCGAACCGGACAAGCTCAACGACAACGAGTGCAGCCTGCTGGCCCGCAAGGTGGCCAAGCGGATCGAGGAGGAACTCCAGTACCCCGGGCAGATCAAGGTGCTGGTGGTCCGCGAAACCCGCAAGATGGAGTACGCGAAGTAGGATCGTCGAGCCGGGGGACGGGAACCAAAGGGCCGGGCGGCGCAATCCGGCATCCACGGATTCAGACGCCGCCCATGCCCTTGACTTCCGAATCCCGGCCCCCGAGGCCTCTTGATATGAACCTCGACCTTGAGCGCACTGTCAGGCCGGGCCTCGACATCCTGTCGAGCGAGATCCTGATCGCCCTCAAGAAGCGGTCGCGCTTCCCCCAAAACCCGGAGATTTATGCCCCGGGGCTTGTGCGCGGGGAGGAGGGGCAGTCGCTCCTGCAGTATGAACTGCGCCGGACGGAAGAATTGCACGCGGAACTGGGGCGGTACACCTACGCCAACCAGGAGTCCTTCACCGAGGTGACGCGCGCGCCTCTCATTATTCTGCGCGAGCCCCCCCCGAGCCCCGTGATCCCCTTTCGCTCGGGACTGGGCGGGCGCGTCATGGCGGAATATCAGGCCTGGATCCGCCGGTACTTGCCCGGCGGGAGTGATTCCAACTCCTGGGGAGAGACCGTCACCGCCGATGTTGCCGCGTTGATGAGCATCTTCGAACGCATCACCATGGGCAAATACGTTGCCGAGTGCAAGTTCCGCGAGAACGAGGAGAAGGTGCGCGAATCGCGCGGTGACGAGGCGGCTCTGCGGGCGATGATCGTCCACCCCGGCCGGGAGGCCGCGGTCATCGATCGGGCAAGGGCCCTTGCGGAACGCTACGAGTTCCCGGGCCAACAGGCCGAGTGGTTCTTCCGGTGGATGATCGGCCTGACCGTGGAACTCCAGGTCGACTATCTCCGCGCACGCATTCGCGGCTGACGGGGAAGCCTAGAACTCCAGCCGGCGCCAGTGCCGAAGGCCCAATGTCATCGGGACAAGCAGCGCGCAGAGTTGGATCGCCACGAACAGGGCAACGAAGAGCACCGCGTGCGTTCCCCTGCCGGCCAGCCATGACCAGCCAGTGTTCAGCAGGTAGTGCATCGGCCAGCTCAACATCCCGACCGTCGCCCCGATGTACAGCATTGACACGATGGCGTTGAGGGTACCGCCGACGCCGTTGGCGATGCGCGCGGGATTGTCCTCGCGGAAATTGGGGAAGAACGCCCCGAGGCCGACGGAGAGGCTGCTCAGCGCGAACGCCATGACCACCGCCGTGGCGATGGAAATGGCCTGGAGAACGGCACCCACCTGCAGGACCCAATTGCTGAAACAAAGCAGCGAGACCGCCACCAGGAGCGAGAAGGCGGTGCAAAAGGCGAACTTCTGCCAGACGATGGTGGTGCGCCCCATGGGGGCCATCCCCACCGACCAGTATTGGCGGCCCTCGAGGCTCAGCATCGGGAACACAAAGCGGGTCGTCAGGATGGAAAGGATGAAGCAGATGGCGCCGAGGTTGAAGAACGCCAGGATCGTGCGCCAGGATTCAAAGACCCCCTCGATGGCGCTGGAGTGCCGCTGGATGGAGCGCAGGTTGGCGATGTAGATGACCATCAGGCCGAAGAGGACGACCAACTGCGTCCATTGCGAGGGATCGCGCCAAAAGGTCTTCAGGTCCTTGAGAGCCAGGGCGCGAAGGTTGGGCGGAAGAAACCAAAGCGCGGAGCCCAGCGGGTCGAAAAGCGAGCGCCGCGCATTGCCGGCCTCGCTGCGGGAGGCCGAGTCCTTGGAGAGTTGCCACCCGCGCTTGTACAGCGGGCCAACGAGCCATTCGCTCACCTGGTAGAGGAACAGCCCCGTCGCCGAGAGCATGGCGAGCCAATAGACGAACGCCCCGAAGTCGGGGGGGCCGAGGTCATTGGGCATGAGCGCCAGCACGCCGCGCATCAGCCAGGTGCTGGGCACCAGGTCATTCGAACCCACCTGGAGGAAGTTCATCAATTCCTCGAAGTTGTCGTTGTCGGCCCTTGAAAAAATGCGCCGCACTCCCATCAGGCGCGCCATTCCGATCGCAAGAACCACGGACAATATCCCCAACACGATGCCAAGCGTTCGCGTCCGGCGGGCGGGCAGGAACGACGTCACCATCATCGTCAGGATGGAACCCAGCATGGCCGGAATTGCCAGAAACGGCATGACGAGCAGGGCAACAAGGGGATAGATGACGGGCGACGCGCCCCTCGAAATCCCGAAGCCAAGGAAGAAGGGGAGCGAGAGGATCGCAAACGCCCAGGAGCTGTACACGACGGACTCGGCGAGCTTCTGGCGGAAGATCGTCCGTTCCGCGATGGGCAGCTCCATCAGGAAGTCCACTTCACGCGATATGTAGGAGGTGGAGAGCGTGACGATCAGGTTCGAAAAGATCAGCATCGCGAAAAAGGCGAGAAAGATGATGCCGACAAGCAGGTCCATGAGCGGCGGACCGAAGACCTCGAGCTCCATCAGGAAGCGGAAGATCCGATAGAAGATGAACGTGCCCCCCGACATGAGGAGGCTCAGGACCAGCGCCCCCACGCCAAAATGAAACCACATGTGGCGCGGCAGCGTCCTCATGGCATTGCGTGCGGCCTGAACGCGCGTACGCAGGAGAATGAGGCTGTCGAACATGAGGGTCCGCCGATCTTCAGGAAAGGGCTTCTCGGAGTCCGTGTCCAAGGGAACTGTCGCCGGCGGGCTCCTCCGATTCCTCCTCCTCGGTGAGCTGGAGGAAGAGATCCTCCAGGCTCCCTTCCCTCGCCATCCTCATCCGCAACTCCGTCGTGGTGCCCAGGAAGCGAAGCTCCCCCCGGGTGACGATCCCGAGGCGATGGGCAAGCTCCTCGGCAACGGAGAGCAGGTGGGTGGAGAGGAACACGGTGCCGCCGTCGGAGCAAAACTGGCGCAGCAAGTTCTTGAGCGTGCGGGCCGACCGCGGATCGAGCCCCACCATTGGCTCGTCGATCACCAGCAGCTTCGGCCGGTGCATGAAGGCGACGGAAAAGCAGAGCTTCTGCCGCATCCCGTGGCTGTAATTCTCGATGAGCTTGTCCGCGCTCCCGAGGAGACCGAACAACTCGAAGTATTTTTCCAGCGCCTCGTCCTGGCGGGCCCTCGACACGCCATGGAGGTCGCCGATGAATTGGAGATACTCCCTCCCCGAGAGCTTCTCGTACAGGTAGGGAGTGTCGGGAATGTAGCCGGTGACCTTCTTGGCTTCGAGAGCGGCGAGCGCGACGTCATGACCGTCCACGCGGACGCTTCCCCGCGTGGGGCGCAGCAGTCCGGTGAGCATCTTGATGGTCGTCGTCTTTCCAGCGCCGTTGGGGCCGAGAAAACAAAACAGCTCGCCCGCCGGGACGGCGAGATCGATGCCCCGCACGGCATCGAGCCCATCGTAGGTCTTCCATGTTCCTTCCAGCTCGAGCATCGGGGTTGTCATGGTTCCTGTCTCGGCCGGCTGAGTTGGGAGCGCAGGATCAGGGGAAGCAGGCCGACGGATTCGAGCAAATCGCCCTGATCCCTCCCCCGCAAGTCCGAAACGCCCAGATTCGGCGGATCTGGCAACCGGGTCAGGCGAGGGGCCGCGCGGGCGATTTCCTCGGGCGTCATTTGGTCCAGCGTGATCTCGATTCGCGAAACCAGGCTGGAGGTGGTTCCGGGCTCGTTATCGGGACTCCCAAGCGTGATGGCGCGGCGGACGATTTGATCCCGGTCGTTGATCCACACCCGCATGAGTCCCGTTGGCAAGGTCGCCTCGACGACACGGGTGTGAATGGAATGACCCGCCACCTCGATGTTCCCGGTGCTCGCAAGCCTCACGCGCATCCGCCCCGCGGCCAACCCCCAGACAGGATCGAAGAGGTCGATGACATACGTTTGGCCGGCCTGGATGGCGGAACTCGTCAGGACCTGGTCGGCTGCGAAATTCATGGTGAGCGGCCGCTGGAGGGGGAGCTCCCGATGGAGGACGGAAGTGGGACTCTCGATTCGCGTCAGCAACCGGCGCTGGACGACAAGGGCGGCAAGGTCAATGTCGGCCTTCTCTTCTCCCGTCCAGCGAACGCTGACGCGGGCCTGCTCCATTTCCAGCCGGCGGTTGAGCAGCGAAGCCGATTCGAGCCGGGCCCGAAGCAGTGGGGATTGGATGTCGAGGATCAACCAACCGAGAAATCCCTCATGACTGGCGGCGGGCTCCACGACCACACGCATGTCGCCCACCGGAATGCCGTTCAGGCGAAGCCGAAGCCATTCGTCGGTCCCGCTGAAGGTATCGAGG
>CAYTRP010000218.1:2826-6406 GCA_964440195.1 uncultured Candidatus Sumerlaeota bacterium | reverse complement strand
AGGCCCTGCTCGTCCAGCCCAACACTTTTTACACGGCCACCGGAGAACTGAGAGACGTCGTCAAAGTCTCCTATCCGGACACCGTCCTGACCTCGGTTCGCATTTTGGGCGAGACGGGGGGTGCCATCCTGATCGACCTCAAGTCGCTGCTTTCGTCGCAGGCCAACGAGTTGGTGGGGCGCATCCCCGCGGCCACGATCACCACGGTTGCCAAGGCCAAGTCGTTCGAGACGAACTCGGTGGTCGAGTTGCACTTCCGAGGCAAGACCGGCACGACGGGTGTCTACTTCAACATGGGGGGGCTCCCCGCCCCGGGATACAAGCCGCGCGTGGCCGATAGCCGCATTGGATATTTCCTGACGGCCCAGAAGGACTTCTCCAAGGACGCGCGCGAGGAAACCCTCTTCAATCGCCACATCAACCGCTGGCACATCGAGAAGCAGGACAACGCCCTGAAGATGTCGCCGCCGAAGGAACCCATCGTCATCTACATAGAGAAGACGGTGCCGGTGAAGTATCGGCGCTGGATCAAGGAAGGCATCGAGGATTGGAACAAGGCCTTCGAGAAGGTTGGGATTGTTGGCGCCATCGAGGTTCGCCAACAGACGGATTCCAACCAGTTCAAGGACTATGACCCCGAGGACGCCCGGTACAACTTCTTCCGCTGGATCACCTCGGAACGGGCCTTTGCCATCGCGCCCTCGCGCGTCGATCCGCGCACGGGCCAGGTGCTGGACTCGGACATCCTCTTCGACGAGGCCATGGTGAGGTTTTTCGTCGATGACTTCCGGCTGCTGACCGACTCGGCCCCGGATCCGACAACGATGTCGCCCCGCATGCGCCATTGGCTGGCGCACAACCCCTGGCAGCATCCCGACTGGAGCAGCCTCCAGATTGATTACAGCATGCGCATCCAGGCCGACCTGTCATTGGCGGGGATGACACCGGCGGCATTGTTTGCCAGCGAGATGCTGGGATCGAACGACTGGAATCATCACCAGCAATTTTGCAGCATTGGCTACGGCATCACCCAGGAAATGGCCTTTGCCGGACTGAACAGGACATGGTCGTTGTTCCAGCCGGCCGGCGCCGAGGGGGGGGCGGGCGAAGGCGACAAGCCGGCGGGCGAGCCCGCCGAGCCGAAAAGCATGCTCGACGAATGGCCCGAGGAGTTCATCGGGCCGATCATCAAGCACATCGTCTCCCACGAGTTCGGACACACCCTGGGCCTGCGCCACAATTTCAAGGCCAGCAGTTGGAAGTCCTACGAGGAAATCTCGAACGCAACCGACACGACCGCGCCGACCTCGGCGTCGGTCATGGATTACAACGCCTACGTGGTTCGCCCGGATGGCAAGGTACCGGCCATCTTCGTTTCGCCGACCATCGGGCCCTACGACATGTGGGCGATCGAGTATGGCTATGCCATCCCCGGCACGGGGGACTATGCCCGCAATGAAGCGCAGATGTTGTCGCAAATCGCCAGCCGCTCCGCCGAGCCCGGTCACGACTATGGAACGGATGAGGATGTCCCTTCGCCGGACCCCTTGACGGTTCGGTGGGACATGGGTTCCGATCCGTTGAGCTATTACTCCGCGCGGGTTGCCGTCGCCGACATGATCATGCCTGACTTGCTGAACATCATCGTCAAGAAGGGCGACAACTGGGCCAGGGCCCGCGATGCATTCGAGACGTTGCTCTTCCAGCGCCTCAACGCGGCGCGCGCGGCGGCCAAATACGTCGGCGGGTATCATATCCGCCGCGACATGAAGGGCGATCCCAACGCGCGTTCGCCGATCGAGGTGGTGTCGGCAGCGGAACAGCGTGCCGCCATGAAGTTGATCGTGGATGTGTTGTTTGGCGAGGAGTCGCTGAAGATCGACCCGGAGATCATGAAGCACCTCGCGGCGGGACGCTGGAGCCATCGCGATTCCTCCGACTGGATGTTGCCCCTGACTTTCCCGGTCCAGGACACCCTCCTGCGCTACCAGAACAACATCCTGTTCGCCCTGCTGAATCCGGAGAATGTCCGGTGGATCTATGACTCGGAGGTTCACGCCGCGGCAGACCAGGAGCTGTTCACCCTCCCCGAGATGATGGACTCCCTGACGAAGTCCATTTGGTCCGAAGTCGGGAGCAAGGACCGTCTCGGCAAGCGATCCAGCACCCGCGAGCCGATGATCAGCAACATGCGGCGCAACGTCCAGCGGGCCTATCTTGGGCGGTTGATCACGGTGGCGACGGACGGCGAGGACTCCCCGTATCCCGCCGTGGCCCGCACGCTTGCCTGGATGGAACTCAAGACCCTCGGGGAGCGCGTCGAGGCCATCCTGTCGGACAATCGGGCGAAGCAACTTGATCCCTATACCATGGCTCATCTGGAGGAGTCGCGCAACCGCATCCGCCAGGCGCTTGAAGCCTCGTTCACGATCGGCGGCAACCGTGGCGGCGGGGGAGGAATCACGATCATCCTCAACGCCAATGATCCGGGTTCTCCCGGGGCCATCAACGTGCCGGAAATCCTCTCGGGCCCAAGTGGACGCGGTGGTTATTGATTTCGCGTGACCCCACAAACGAATCGGGTGATGACGGGTGGGCGACATTGATTGCCCGCCCGTCCTTCATTCAGAGGTTCCGCTCGTGATCTCCAGCGACGTCCGCCTCGGTGCCAACGTCACAATCCACCATCCCGAACTGGTCAACCTGTACGGTTGCGAGATTGGCGATGGATGCAAGATCGGCTCGTTCGTGGAGATCCGGCGTGACGTCCGGATCGGGCGAAACGTCAAGATCCAGGCATTCGCCTTCATTCCCGAGGGCATCACGATCGAGGATGGCGTCTTCGTTGGACCGCATGTCTGCTTCACGAATGACAAGCATCCGCGCGCAATCAACCCGGACGGGAGTCTCCAGTCCGGCGCGGATTGGGAAGTCCTCCGCACGCGGGTTTGCGAAGGGGCCAGTCTGGGAGCGAACTGCACGATCCTGTGCGGGCTGACCATTGGCCGGTTCGCCATGGTCGGAGCCGGCGCGGTGGTGACCCGCGACATCCCCGACTATGCCGTCGTGGCAGGCAATCCCGCGCGTATTTGCGGGGACGTTCGCCGGGAAAAGAGCGGCTCATGATTGGCGTCGGCGTCATTGGATATGGCTATTGGGGGCCAAACCTGGCGCGCAACTTTGCGGAAAATCCCGGGGCGCGGCTGGTCGCCATTGCCGACCGGCAGGAGGCCCGGCGTTCCCTGGCGGCCCGTCGTCACCCCTTGGCGGCAATTGTGTCCGATGGGCTTGAGTTGATTGTCCGGCCAGATGTCGATGCGGTGATTGTCGCGACTCCGGTACGATCCCATTTCGATCTGGCGATGGCGGCACTGCATGCTGGCAAGCACGTGCTCGTCGAAGCGCGCATGGCCATGAACGCCGATGAAGCCCATGCCATGTGGGACGAAGCACGAATGCGGCCGGAACTGGTGGCGATGCTGGTGCCCGCACCCTTCACCTTTCCGGTGGACCGCACTGTCCAGCGCCTGCTGGGCGAAGGCGTGCTTGGCGGCATTTTGGCCGTCGAAGTCCGCGCCGG
>CAYTRP010000218.1:0-2816 GCA_964440195.1 uncultured Candidatus Sumerlaeota bacterium | reverse complement strand
CGTCCGAAAGGGCCGGGCGACTTGCATCGGAAGCGCATGCACGCGGCCTGACACTCCTCGTCGACCACACGTTCCTGTACACCGGCGCGGTTGGTTGCATTCGAGAGATGGCGCGGAGCGGGGAACTCGGTGACTTGTACTACTACGACTCCACGCGCATCAACCTCGGTCTCTTCCAGCCCGATGTGAGTGTCTTGTGGGACCTTGCGGTGCATGACCTGTCGATCATGGACGACGTCTTGGGACAACACCCGACGGCCGTTTCCGCGCACGGCATCTCGCATGTCGAGGGCCACCCCGTGAACCTCGCGTATTTGACGCTGAGATTTCCGGGCCGGCTCATCGCCCATCTGCATGTCAACTGGCTCGCGCCCGTCAAGGTCCGCCAGACACTCATCGGCGGCAGCAAGCGCATGATCGTGTACGATGACCTCGAGGCGAGCGAGAAGGTGCGCGTGTACGACAAGGGGATCACCCTCAAGGATGCCGGGGATGGCGCCAGCATCTACAAGATGGTGGCCTACCGGCGGACCGGGGACATGATCGCGCCGCGCCTGAACATGACGGAGGCCCTCGAAGTCGAGGCGGAGCACTTCCTGCGCTGCATTCGGGGCGAGGAGAAACCGCGGTCGGGCGGCGGCCAGGGCGTGAGGCTTGTGAGGATTCTCGAAGCGGCGGAGCAATCCCTGAGGGAGGACGGCCGGTGGGTGAGTCTCGCGTAGCAGTCGTCGGGGCCGGAAAGATGGGGCTTCCCCTCGCCTGTGTGTTCGCGTCGCGCGGCGCGTCGGTCGTTGCCATCGACCCGGATGCCGGCAAGGTTTCGCGGATCAATTCGGGTCAGTGCCCGATTGACGAACCGGGCGTTCCGGATCTTCTCCAGGCGGCGGTGTCCGGCGGCCTTTTGCGGGCGACAACCGATCCCGAGGAGGGGCTCTCCGCCGCGGAGGTCATCATCGTCATCGTGCCCGTCCTGCTGACCGCCGACCGGCGCGCGGACCTGTCGGTCATCATGCAGGTGACCCGCTCCATCGGGCAACATGCGCCCGCGAGTGCGCTTGTCTGCTACGAGACCACCCTGCCAGTGGGAGCGACGAGGCGTCTGGCCGCCCTGATGGCCGAGCATCGTGGCGCCAAGGGCATGCCCGCGATCGCCTTTTCGCCGGAACGCGTGAAGAGCCTGCACGTTCTTGAGAGCCTTGCCCGGACGCCAAAGGTGGTCGGTGGGCTTGACGAGCGCGCGGGGGAACGGGCTGCAAGCTTCTATGGACGATACCTGGGCGCCTCGGTGATCGACGCCGGCTCGTGCGAGGCCGCCGAGATGACGAAGCTCGCGGACATGATCCATCGTGACGTCAACATTGCGCTCGCAAATGAGTTGGCTTGGTACTGTGCCGATCGTGGACTGGACTTTCACCGCATCCGCGATGCCGCCAACACCAGCGGCGAATCGGCGCTGCTACTTCCCGGCATCGGCGTCGGCGGCCATTGCACGCCTGTTTACCCGTGGTTTGTCATCCGCGATGGCATGACGGACAGCCTGACGGCGTTTGGCCGTCGCCTGAACGAGCAACAACCGGCGGAGGTGCTGGCGCAATTCGAGGCCCAGGTAGGATCCTTCGAAGGCCATCGCGTCGCGATTCTCGGTCTCGCATTTAGACCCGGGGTCAAGGAGCACGCCTGCTCGCCCGCGTTCGCCGTCCGCGAAATCCTGCAATCGAAGAACTGCGAAATTCGGCTGCACGATCCACTCTATACACCGGATGAAATTCATTTTCATGGTTTCGACCCGGCGGAAAACCTCGACGACGGTTGGCCGACGATCCTGATCCTGAACACGGCGCATCGGGAGTACGCGCATTTGGATTTCGCGCGCCTGGCCAGCACCGGTGTTCAAGCCGTTCTGGATGGCCGCAATCTATGGGAACCGGACGCCGTGCGCGCGGCGGGGATTGCCTGCATGGGCGTGGGGCGGGGGAGAGAAGGGTGAGGGACGAAAAGCTGGCCGATGTGAAGAAGCACACCAAACACCACACGGAAGTCGCGAATGCGTTGGCCGCCATCGGCAATCCGCGCCATGGCGAAGCCGTGCGAAAGGACCGGAGTTCAGAACTTGAATACTTCGGTATCTCCGTCCCCAACTTGAGACGGCGCGTCAAGGAGGGCTTCTCCTTCACCAATCTGCCCGAAGGACAAGTCCTCGAAATCTGGGACACGCTCTGGATGACATCGCCCCATGCGGATGTCCTTTTCGCCGCGTTGGAGTATTACGCTCCCATCGTGCGGAAACGCGCCGGTCCGAGCCTGTGGCCGGTGATGCGCCGGTGGGCGGACCGGGTCGATAACTGGGCGCACAGCGACGGCCTGAGCGGCATTTACTCGCGGCTGCTCGAACAATATCCAAAAGAGGTGTATCCACAACTGAAGGCATGGAACGCCGCGCGAAACGAATGGCTGCGACGCATCTCCATCGTGAGCCTTATCCATTTCAGCGGGAAAAACGCGGTCTTTCTGCCCCCGGGCAAAGTGCTGCCGCTCGTCACGAACTGCCTGGACGACGACCGGTATTATGTGCAACTGGCCGTCGGCTGGGTTCTGCGGGAGATGGGGCACGCTTACCCGGACGAAATCGCCGGGTACCTGAAAATCAACGCCTCGAAAATGACGCGCGTGCCTTCTCCCGCGCCATCGAGAGGCGCGATGAAGACGAACGCGCGCGGTTGCGGGCGATGCGGAAGGCGGCATCGTAGACCAATTTTCCAAATAGGGCATTTTGCTGATTTTTGTAGACAGTGTTGGCGGTGTGCTGGGAGTCAATG
>CAYTRP010000217.1:3278-6418 GCA_964440195.1 uncultured Candidatus Sumerlaeota bacterium | reverse complement strand
GAACAGCAGCGTCGGGTCGTCCGGCGGGATCAGCGGCGCCGGGGCGACGACCTTGTGCCCGGCCCCGGGGAGGGACTCGAAATAGCGGAGAAATTCGCGTCGCAATTCATTGCCGGACAAGGACATGGGAGCACCGGATGGGCGATTGTGCCCGGTCGCGCGACCGGGGGGAGCGGGGTTGTCGCGCCACGCCGGGCGGGCGAGCAAGCGCAAAGGGGGGGGAGAAGCCGAAGCAACTCTTGGAACCGCCAAGAGTTCAGGGCTTGACCCCTGCCACCCACCCGCAATGTGTGGCGGCGATGAGAGGAGACAGCCATGAGAACGAATCGAATGGCTGGAATGCTCGCTGCATTCTTCGCCGCCGCTGATAGAAACCGTCAACCGCGTTAATGAATGCTCCAGGTGGCTCCATTCCTGATGTGATGGCCGCCGAGACGATCTGAGAGTGCGTTTAAAAATCTCCTCCAAGCCGCGGATTATGCCCCCCAAAGTAACTTGGGCATCCTGCCCAAGACCAGCCAGCGCCATTGCCATCGGCAGCCTCCGGCCAAAGAGAAAAAGCCGTCACGGCCAGGATGGCCGTGTCACTTTATGGGGCATCCCTCAAAAAAGTATTTAGACACGCTCTGATTCACGTTTACCCAAAGTCACGGCAGGAGAACCTCACCCCGCACGACGCGAAGATTCTCGGCAGGCTGGCCGCGATATTGCGCGACGAGGTTATGGCCCGGTTGTCCCGGAGCCGCAGGAAGGAGCAAAAGGATGACACGCAGGAGAAATGAGGCAATGAACGGAGGGGTGACCTCCGGAGAGCTGGAGTCCCTCTCCCCCTTGGCGCGCGAAATCGCGCAAGGGCTCAACAACGCCATCGCCCACGTTCGCGGAGAGGCGGTGGAGGCGCGCGCCAGCACGCTGGAGTTGCCTGACCCCGCCCCGGAATACAGCGAGAAGGACATCCGCCGCGTGCGCGCCCGGTTGCGCATGACGCAGAAGTCGTTTGCCCATGTGATGAACATTTCGCCCAAGACGGTCGAGGCATGGGAAGCCGGGACAAAGTCTCCCGGTCCTCCCGCGCGGCGTTTGTTGCAAATCCTGTCGGATCGAAAGGCGATGAATACCTTTGCGAATCTTGCCGCCGATAATCCCTCCAATGCCTCCACGCGGAAGAAGGGAAAGACTCTCGGGAAGGCGAGGCGCGTGAAGGCGGGATAAGCAGGCAATCCGGCCTTCATTGGAAGTGGCGCGGACATCTTTCCGCATCATCGGGATTTCGCCGGGCGAAGTGGCTGCGTTATTCCCCCCGGCTCTTGACTCCATCCCGCCACCCTGCCATTCTCCCGCCATCCCACGAGGTGACAACCATGATCAGCGAATCCCTGACCAAAGCCATCAACGAACAGATCGCCAACGAGTTATACGCGTCGAACTCCTATCTCCAGATCGCCGCCTATTTCGATGGCCTGGGGTTGAAGGTGCTGTCGGCGTTTTTCTTTACCCAGTCCGATGAGGAGCGGGTGCATGCGACGAAGCTGCTGAAGTACCTGCTCGAAGTGGGCAAGAAGGTGAAGTTTGGCGCCGTGAAGGCCGCGAAGGCGGACTACAAGTCCCCCGAGGACGCCATCAAGACGGCCCTCGACCAGGAGTTGATCGTCACGGACCAGATCAACGCGCTCATGAAGGAAGCGAACACGAACAACGACTACGCCACGCAGAGCTTCCTGAAGTGGTTCGTGGACGAACAGGTGGAGGAGGTCTCCAGCATGTCGGACTTGCTGCAACTCGTCCGGCTGGCGGGCGAGGAGCGGATCCTGTTGGTGGAGGACCGGTTGCTGCGCGCCGGAGGCGTCACGCTGGAAACACCGGCCAACCCATGACACGGTTTTGAGAAGGAATGTGCCGTCTCCATCTCTCCAAGTGTCGTGGAGGGCGGGCACCCTCGCCCGCCCAGCCCACACAACAACTGGAATTGGTATGAAGCCCCACCGGGCGCGATGCCGACAATCAGGCAGGAAGGCAGAGTTCGTGATGAAGCAAGTCCCCGCCGTCGCCGTGATGATTCTGGGTCTGCTGGCGTTTCCGTTCCTTGTCGCCAAAGCGGCGGAAACGGAGGCGGGCAAGTTGTTCAACCAGCGAATTCTGGAACTGGCCGCGGCGTACCCAGCCGACGGAACGCACACCTATTGGTGGCCGCGGTCGGGGGAGAGTAGCTACGATGGTTGTTCGGCGGACGTTGAACTGATGGGCCAGCGCGTGATGCACGGCGAGGAACAAGGCCGCACGTTTTGCTGTGGGCTGACGCTGGAGGTCTTTGCCCACGCCTACGATGAATGGATCAAGGAGCAACCCGAAGGCTTTGAGCCGCCCGTCACGCCGGAGAACTGGCGCGATTTCCAGCGCGTCTGGTTCGTGCTGAAAGCCAACGGCCCGGGGCCAAGCGCCGCGCTGGAGAAGTACAGCCTCGGGCGCGAAATCCCCGCGCACGAGGCGCAGCCCGGCGACTTCGCCCAAATCTGGCGCACGCCGCGCGAAGGCCGCGCTCCATCGGGCCACAGCGTTGTTTTCCTTGATTGGGTGCGCAATGACACGAACCGCATCATCGGCATGAAATACTGGTCCACGCAGACAAGCACCAACGGCATTGGCGAAAACATCGAATACTACGGCCCCAACGGCGGCATGTCCACGGAGTTCACGACATTTGGAAGGGTGGAATTGCCGGTGTTGGAGTAGGGACAGGGGAAAAGAAAAATGAAGCACGGAGGGCACGGAGATCACGGAGATCACGGAGAAAAGAATTAAAACTCAATAAAAATTCTGAATAGCAGAATAGGATTCTTATTAGGTCTTTCTCTGTGTTCTCCGTGATTTCTGTGCTTAATTTCCTTTCTCTTCCCTCACCCTCTCCACAATCCATGCCCCACCCGCACGCGGTCTTCCTCGTCCCAGAACACCACCGCTTGTCCCGGTGTCACGGCCCCGCAACCCTCAACCACTCTGGACGAGCCCGGGGAATTTACAGAAGTCTCTTTACACTACCTCGGGTGTAAAAAACGCTGGAACCCCCAGCGCACGGTGACAACACTGGTGCTCATGGGCTTCATCGGCGGGACCTCCCCGGGCCGGATCATGGGCCTGCATTC
>CAYTRP010000217.1:0-3268 GCA_964440195.1 uncultured Candidatus Sumerlaeota bacterium | reverse complement strand
TGCATTCAGGAAGGTTCGCGTGTCTGGAATTCCGTTTGCCGCGAACGGGCGCGCGCGGCCAGAAAGCGGGCCGGCAGGAGAGCAGCCATGGGCAGCGCAAGAGTCACTCCCGAAGTCCAGCCGTGCGAAAAGTGCGGCGGCAACGGCCTTGTCATGGGGGAGGACGGGATCGTCACCCGTTGTGGGTGTGGGGCATGGGAGGAATTGCAGAGGCAGGAGAGGTACAGGCTCGCCCAAATTCCCCCGAAGTTCAGGAACAAGTCCCTCAAATCATTTCTCGCCTCCGGGTCCGATCCCCGGCGGCGTCACGCCAAGGAGTTTTGCCAGAGCTATGCCTTGGGCTTTCGTCCGGGCATGGAAAAGGGGCTTTTCCTGCGGGGAAACACGGGCACGGGAAAGACGCACCTCGCCGTCGGCATTTTGATGGAGGTGCTCAACAATGGCCATCGGGGGATGTATTGCAACGTGACGGATCTCCTTGATCGACTGCGCGGGAGTTACCGGCAGGGATCGAGCGAAGATGAAACGGACATCCTTGCCGAGATGGAAGAGACCGACCTGCTGATCCTGGATGACCTTGGCGCCGAGAGGGCGACGGATTGGGTGCGCGACCGCCTTTATCTGATTGTCAACCGGCGTTACGAAAACAACAAGCCCCTGATCGTGACGACGAATTGCGACAGCGCGGAGCTGACGGATCGAGTGGGTCCCCGCATTGTCTCGCGCCTCTACGAGATGTGCGCCCCGGTGGACAAGTTCCCCGAGGAGGATTATCGATACGCCCACCTGCGTTGAGGGACGGGGTACCCCGATTCCCACGCGGGCCCGCCTCCCGGATCCGCCGCTTGTGTTCGTCGAGGAACGTCTCGGCCTTGTGGTGGTGCTCCTGGTTCCTGATCTATTCGATCAGGCCGTCCGGGTCCTGCCGCCCCTCGACGGGGCTCGGATCGTTTTTGCCTTTTCCCCCCCGGTTCCGCTTCGCTGCACCGGGGGCCATTCAAATTCCGCCCTCGCGGGCTGAATTTCCGGTTGGCTGCAAGGTCAAATCCTTCGTCCAAACCTTCACGGGCACATCTCCCGGATCCGCGAGACGCATCCTTCCCGCGCCTCCGGCCCGAGTTTCCCTTGCCGTGGTTCGGCGGCGCTTGAAACTGGGCGTATTGATTCTTGCCGACAAGGTCCGCCAAGCCCTCCATGCCTTTTTCCCAGAAGATCCCATCCGCTTCCCCGGCAGGGAATTGTGGAGACGAGACCCGTCGCATTCCAAAGGCCGTCGTCAAGCGGCTCTCGCTTTATTCGCGAGTCCTCCAGAATCTGGAGCGGGACAAGGTCGACAAGGTCAGTTCCACGGACCTTGCCGACCTGTTGGGATTGAACAGCGCGCAGGTCAGGAAGGACCTTGCAACGTTTGGCCAGTTTGGAATTCCCGGCTACGGGTACCAGGTGACGGACTTGAGAAGGCGCATCAAGCAGATCCTGGGGACCGACAGGGACATCCCTGTCGCCCTGATCGGGGTTGGACATCTTGGAACGGCGCTTCTCTCGTACGCGGGGTTTCAGCGCCAGGGCTTCCGCGTGATCTGCGCCTTTGATGTCGCGCTCAATCCATCGGAACACTCACGGCTTCCCGTGCCCATCTACATTGTTGACGAATTGGAACCCCGGATTGCAGCGCACGGCATCAGCATGGCGATCCTGACCGTTCCCCAGGAGGCCGCGCAGGAAATCGCCGATCGATTGGTGGATGCGGGGATATCCGCGATCCTGAATTTTGTCCCGATGCGGCTGCTCACTCCCGAACACGTCAAGGTACACTATGTTGACTTGGCAATAGAGATGGAGTCACTTAGCTTTTATCTGAAGTAATGGTGGGGTGCTGGTCCGGGGAGGCAAGTGGATCGGGAGTGGCGCCCGGCTGTGACGGCGGCAATTCAGGGCTCCCCTTTAGCTGTCCGCCCATGATTCGTTCATAGTTCCGGGTGTGAATGCGCCTGGACGCGGGGAGGTTCGAGTCGGCTTCCTCCTGAACCCGGAAATAGAGTATCCAGAAGGGGAGTGCCCGGCGCATCTGCTCGCTGTACACGTCCGGCTGGGTGGATTCACCCGCACCCCACCATTGGTAGAGCAGCCACGACTTCACGAATGCCGTTTCGTATTGCACCGTGATCTTGCGCTTCAACCAGAGCACGGCGATCGCCCCAGCAACGGACGCGAGCATCCAGACCGTATAGCCAAAATAGAATGACTCGCCGAGGGGAGAGTTGCCTGTCGCGAGCATCAGGAAAGTGGTGACAATCGCGATGAGTGCCACTGCCATGGCCGTGACCGCCGACCCGAGTCCGGACAAGCCAATGACCAAGCCCGTCATGGTGCCAAAATTCACCGCCCCCGCGCGCGCCAAGGGGACGCGCGGAAGGGCGTGGGCGGCGAACATCCAGTGGGCCAAGCGAACCGATTCGAAGTGAAACCAAGCGAGCACCCACGGGCAGAGAAGAATCGCCAATCCGGTTATCCATGTTGCGGGATGCAATGCGAAGAGAAACCCGCCGCCATCAAACAACCGCATGGCGTTGTCCAGTTCCATCACATGGGGGATGCACACAATGGTCTCGATGGCCGCGAACAACACCAGGTAACGCCACCACGCCCTGATCGAGCCGGAGGCGAAGATGCCTCCCATGACAGAGGGCTTCAGCGGCGCAAGGCTCAACTCCTCCACCTGCGCCGAATTGGATCTCCAACGCCGGGCCATCGAGAATCCCGAGACGAGCCCGAAGAAGAAAATGGTGTAGTCAAAGACGAAAATCCTGAAGAGCGCCCCGCTAACGTAGAGGCCTGTGAATCCTGTCACGGACCAGACGCAGAGCAGCAAGTACAGTCCCAGAACGATCAAGACTCCGAGGCCGGGGATGATCCAACTGAAGGGAGAGCGGGACTCCACCTCCATGAAGCAGCGAAGGGCCTCGCCCCCCACTCCGAATCCGGGACGAATGCCCAACAGCCAATCCTCGAACCGGCGAAACGAGTTTCCTGGATTCTCCCCGGAGCCGGGTGCTTCCGACTTCATGTATCAACCTGTCGTGTGATTGGGCACCGCGATTGTCACAAGAGATCTATCGGATCCACATCGACGGCAACCCGGATTCCGCGGTGGGGGTCGAATTCCGCATCGGAAAGGGCTGATCGCAGGAGCGACCTGGCCGCGTGCCCCCGCTCGCTCCTGAGGAGGATGCGATAGCGATAGCGCGAGGCGAGGCGAGCGAGGGGG
>CAYTRP010000216.1:0-6420 GCA_964440195.1 uncultured Candidatus Sumerlaeota bacterium | reverse complement strand
CGAAAAAACGTCGTCCTCGCACCCGTCCTCGCGGACCAGCGTGGCGGTGAGGCCCAGCCGGCGCCGCGCCTGGATGTTCGCGACCGTGCGGAAAACGGGAGCCGGAAGCATGTGCACTTCGTCGTAGATGATCAATCCCCAGTTCTGGCTGTTGAACAAGTCCATGTGGACGAATTCATCGCTCTTGGCCTTGCGGAACGTGAGGAGCTGGTAGGTGGAGACGGTGACAGGGCGGATGTCCTTTTTTTCGCCCGAGTACTCCCCCACCTGCTCGGCCGTCAGGTCTGTCTTGTCGAGGAGTTCCGAAATCCATTGGCGCAGGGCCGTGATGTTCGTGGTCAGGATGAGCGTGCGCTGGCCGATGCGGGCGAGCGCGGCGATGCCGATGACCGTCTTGCCCGCGCCGCAGGGGAGCACGAGCACCCCGGAGCCACCGCGAACTCCACCGGAGGCGTGGAAGACGCCCACGGAGTCGGTCTGGTATTCCCGCAGGTTGAAGGGCCGCCCCGAAAGGCAGGTGTCGCGCAGCTCGACGGGAAGGGGATCGCCCTCCGTGTATCCCGCAAGGTCCTCGACCGGGTGCTTTTCCTTGATAAGGGACTGCTTGAGCAGGCCGCGATTCTTGTCATCGACCTCGATGCGGGTGGGGCCGAGTTGCCTGCCGAGGTACGGCTGGACCTTCTTCAGCCGCACGATCTGCATCATGGTGTGCTCGTCCTCGCAGATGAGGACGAGCACGCCGTTCTCTCGCACGAGCCGGATGCGGCCGTAGCGGGAAATCTGCTCGCGGACCTGGATGAATACCGTCTCGGGGACGGGATATCGCGCATAGCGCCGGATGGCATCCTCGATCTCGTCGCAGGTCATGCCGGAGGCTGCCGCATTCCACAGGCTGAGGGGGGAAATCTGGTAACGATGGACGTATTCGGCCGACTCGACAATTTCCGCAAAGCGCGCGACCTGGTCCCGGGCCTCGATGTAGAGAGGGCTGCTGAGTTCCAGCATGATGCTCAGGTCCGATTGGGCGATGAGCGGGTTGTTGGGGTTGTACGACATGAAGGCCCTTTCGGGTGATGGTTCTTTCGCGACCGGTGGCACCTGATGAAATTCCCACCAAGCGCCAATCCTCCCGAGGCTATCGGTCCCAGGGGGACCTGTCAATGCGAAGGGGCGCCCTTGGGCGGGCAATCGATGACGAGCGCTTTACTGGATCAAAGGATCAGGGAAGGCCCGTGGGAGGGTTCGGCGCGGGCACGGGAACGACGACCTCGGCGGGCGCTTCGGAGGCTGCAGGGGCGGCTTCCAAGGGAGCGACCTCCACGGGATCTCCCTCTTGCCCTTCCGGTGTCCCGGCCACTGACGGCGAGTACCCGGCGGTAATCTGATCAAAGGCGGGATCCTGCTTCTCCACGATGGGCGGCGTCATGATGATCGTCGCCACGAGGACAACAAGGGCTGCCATCAGGATGGCGATGGGAAAGACGAGCGGGTTTTTCATTGGCGTCGAGGCAGGGGAATCAAATGTGGGAGTACGTGGATCCGACCGCGCGCGAGCCTGCTGGGTTGGCTCTTGGGGATCAAGCCCGTATGCGTGCGGGAGTTTTGGCTCGTTTGGACGGTGCGGGGTAGGAGCAAGCCCCCAAATTGGGTAATGAATTACGCACAAAAAACCGAGCGCGCGGCTTTGTTCCGCATTTTACGGAAATCGAGATGAAAATCCCCCCTTGACTGACTCCATTGCGTCCCACATCTCTTGCTAATGGACATGCTTCAGGTGGTCCATTGGACCGTGGAAATGGCACCGAAACCGCGGCGAACAATCTCCGGGATGGTTGGGATCGGATGACGACATCATGAATCCGGCGGATCTCATCCGCAAGGGCGTCGCCAAGCTCAACGATTGGTTTGAGAAAACCGAGCGTGAGGAGCTTGAGCAGCGAAGGGAAATCGCCAAGGGCAATCCCTTGGAGGAATCGCCGCCGGGCCGCCAATCCGCCGGGCGGAAGGGCGAAGAACTCGGGAAGCCCAGCGCCGAACCGGCGGGCATCGCCGAAATCATCCCCGCGAGCCGCAGCCATCGCACCCCTTGTCCCGATGCAACCACAACCCAGGGGGGGAGGAGTGAGCGGCCATCTGGCGAGACGGAACTCCTGATCGCTTCGCGTGGGGGGGAAACCTACCGGGAGAAGAACCGGCTGGTTCAGCAAATCAGCAACACCTATTCCGCCTACGGCGACCAGGTGGCTTCGGCCGTCCTGCAAAAGTGCCTCATGCCAGACGGCGTCCAGTTACTGGCGACGAAACTGGGCATGGATCCGATCGGGGATGATGACCTCGATCACAATCAGATCGTGGATTATCTGCGGACAAAGGGAACGACCGCGTTCTGCGAGGCGGTCGGCATCCGGCTCGCCACGCCGGTCCCCTCGCGGGGGGGGCTCGCCAGGTCGCGAGGCAACGAGGAAGACCGCCACGGGCCGGTTGGCGGCGAAAAGGTCCGCATGGCCCAAAACATGTCCGCCCACGGGAAGGTGGAAGCCGACTCTCCCGTCATGAAAATGAGTCAAACGGGCGTCATTCCCGTCGACCTCGCGTCTTCATCCGAAGGAACGGAGACAATCAAGTCACCGACGCCCGCGCCTCCCGTCCAAAGGGCGGACCGCAACAGGGTCTCCTCCACTCCGCCCCTGCCAGTCCCGGCCGCCCAGCGTCCTCTTCAATCTTCCCGGTTGAGCGAGCGCCCCCTGACTCCGGTTCCCATCCATGCCCCCGGCCCGAAGCCGGAAGCGGCAAGCTCTCGCGCCCAACCGGCCAGCCAATCCACGCCGCCCGCTCCACCAACTCCCCAGCCAGCGCCCATGCAGCCCGTATCGCTGCGGGGTGACGCGACCCCGCACGGCGCGATGACGAGTCCCGCACGATCTGCTTCGGATACCGGCCATCCGGCAAGCGATCCACGCGTTCCGACCCCCGGACCGGATGATCCACTGCGCGCGACGCCCCTGCCCCGGCGCGACCTCGCGAAGCGGGATCCGGCCAATGAAGACACGGGCGAACGCCGGGCCGCCGACTTTTTGCGTGATGAACTGGATGACGACCAATAGCCGCGCGCCCCGCGATCAGGAAGCGATCGCCCCGGGTTTTCCAATGCGCGCATACCAGCTCGCCCCGACCGTCGTGCGGAATCGTCCGAAATCCCCCAACGATTCAACCAGGTAATCGAACACGATGGTTTCTTCGCGAATGACGCCTTCCGCCCGCAGCCGGCGAAAGTTGTCCCGGTCCATGAGGCACACGCCCCCCTCGAGTTCGACCGCGAGCGGGGGTGCATTGAGCAGCCTGATTCCGAGGCGCGCTTCAAAGTCGAGCAGCGCATGGGTCAATTGGTCCTTTGTGCAGCCCGAGAGGTCGGCCCCGGTGGGTTCGTAGGCCACCACCAGGAATGACCCCCCTTCCAGCAATTCCACCTCGCCGGCCTTGATCGCGCCGTTGTTCTTCCATTGGGCGAGCATTTCGCGCAGCACCGCCACCACCGGAGTGAGCGCGTCCGGCGATGAAACGCCGCTGATGCGAACGATGCGCATCCTGGAGTCGGGTGATAGCAGATCCAGACGTGAGGTCATGAGGGATGCCTATCCGTTGGGTTTGCGCAGGGCGGCCATGCATTCATCGAGCGACTGTTCAAGTAGCTCCGCATGCTGCCAGTCCGGCCAGAGGATGTCCACGGCAGATATGGACTCATGGGCTTCGATGGATGGACCGAGGGGCCTGATGGTCGTGTCCGCCTGCCCCGCGCCATAGGAGACGACCTCGAACCGCGCGGCGGGGAATTGCTTGTTGGAGAAGACTTCCTCCATGGAGACACCGATGAGGAAGAGGCACTGCCCGGTGTTGACTTCGCACAGGAAGCAGTCTCCGAGGCGGAGCACGTCCACGAAGCGGATGATGCGGGTAGCCTCGACTTCGACGACGGGGATGCGCTGGGAAACGAGGATCCGCTCATACAGGGCGATGGTGGCCGCTCGATTCCTGAAGTCACGCCGCAGCGTGGCGGCAACGATGGGAATCCCCGGCACAAGGACGAGGAGCGAAGCGCCCCCCAACAGAATCATCAGGCCGGTGCCGTCGGGAGCGACTCCCCCACCGGCCTGGATGAGCGAGGAGAGCGAACTCGCCAGCAACATCGCAAGAAGCCAGATGCCAAGCAGCGCCATCAGGCGTCCGATGGGAAAAAGCACGAGGCTTCGCCGGACGAATGCAAGCGACCGCCTGACACGCGTCGCTTCCTCCGGAAGGAGGGGGCGCTCGATCTCCCGGATCATTCCTCGCCTCCCGGCGGGTTGACGACGGCGGAACGCGCAGCCATCGCCTGGCGCGAGACGAAGAAATAGCGGGACACGAAGGGCAGGCCGAAAGCCGCCGGCACCACGTAGCGGAGGGAGACGAGCAGCCCGACACTGGCGAGGAGCGCCGCGGAATTCGTTGGCGAGGAGAACAACGCGACGATCGCCCAGTCGCGCACGCCGATTCCCGCCAGCGAGAGCGGCAGCAATCCGGCGAAGATGGCGATGGGCATGATGGCAACGACCTCGAGGAGCGAGACGTCCGCCTGGACGCTCTGGAAGAAGCAGGCAATCTGAAGCAAGTGCAGGAGCCAGATCAGGAAGCTCGATCCAAGGATGAGGTTGCGACGCCCGCCATCCGCATGCACGAGCGCCATCACCCGCGGACCGGAAGCGAGGACCTCGCGCAGCTTGCCGAGCTTGGGATGCGAAAGAAGGCGGCCGGGGAGCACCGAGAAAACGAGGGCGGATCCCCGGCGGGAAAAGTAAACCAGCAGCACGACAAGTATGAGGGCGATTCCCAGGGCAAGGATCGCCAGCACCCAGGGGGCGAACCGGGGAAGCAGAATCCAGCCGACAACCATCCACGCGCACAACGCGCCCAGATCGAGGAGCTTCTCGAATACAACGATGTGCATCCCCTCGGAAAGCCGGCAGGAACCGCGCCGATGGAGGAAGACTCCCTTGGCCAGGTCGCCAAGCTTGCTGGGAAGCACGAGGTTCAATGTGCTGCTGGCGAGGACCTGGCGGAGGGTTTCCCGGAGAGAGAGGGGCGCGAGGGGCCGGGCGATCAATTGCCACCGCCAGGCAATGACCACCGTCTGCGGAATGAAGAACAGCAGCGCGAGGAAAAACCATCCCCCGTGGATCCCGGAGAGGATGCCCAGAACGGTTCGGGCATCCACCTTCCAGAGCAGCAACGCAAGCAGCCCGCCGGAGATGGCGAGCGAGAGGAGTTGCTTGCGATAGTTCAAACCACCGGCGTTGGCCATGGAGTCTCGTTAGTAGGTGAAGCAGGAGCCCCCGAGGAATTCCCGCAGGAGCGAGTGACGCGGGACGAGGTCGCCCGGGATCTCGCGGAAATAGCTCAACAGCTTGAGCATTCTCGCGGCCTCGCTGTACTGCGGTTGATTCCGGGAGACGCGGGACAACACGGTGACGGCCGAGGCCTTGAGCGCGGCGATCTCATATGGAAGCGCCGAGTTGAAGACCGCATCGGCATTGTCCTGATAGGGAAAGATGTTCTTTTCCTCCCCCCGGCGAACACTCGGCCAACGTTCGAGCGTGTCCACCGCGTCGTATCCACGGTAGCTGAAGTCGCGGACCAATCGGCGCAAGAGGCGCGCGTCGCTCGACGAGATGCGGTTGTGATCGTCGATGTTCAGGTGCGTCAGGGGACTCGCGTAGATCTTGAACTTGAGGCCATCCGGAACGGTTGGCAGCAGGTCGTCATTGAGGGCGTGGATTCCCTCGAGCACGAGGATGTCGTCGGGACCGATGCGGAGCTTCTCGCCGGGAACGCTGCGGCCCTGCTTGAAATCGAACTTCGGAATCTGGACTTCCTCGCCGCGCAGCAGGCGGCGGACCGTGTCTTGCAGGCGGGGAATGTCCACGGCGTGGAGGGATTCGAAGTCGAACTCGCCGGATTCGTCGCGCGGCGTCTTGTCGCGGTCCACGAAGAAGTTGTCCATCTCGATGGGGACGGGTCGCCTGCCATTGACGCGAAGCTGGATGCAAAGCCGCTTTGTCGAGGTCGTCTTGCCCGACGCCGAAGGCCCGGACAGGAGCACGACGCGCGGCTTGCGCGGGTTATGCGTGATCGCGTCGGCGATGCCCGCGAGGCGCTTCTCGTGAAGGGACTCGGCGATCAGGATGTACTCCCGGACCTTGTCGGCGTCTATCAGGGCGTTGAGCTGGGCAACGGTCCTCCACTCGAGGATTCGCATCCACTGCTCGTATTCGCGGAGCACGCTCATCATGCGCTCGGTCTTTTGCCTCGGGGGCAATTGCGAGGGATCCGAGGTGCGCGGAAACCGCATGATGATCCCCGGCGGCTCGTGGACCAGCTCGAAGACCG
>CAYTRP010000215.1:0-6420 GCA_964440195.1 uncultured Candidatus Sumerlaeota bacterium | reverse complement strand
GCCGATGGTGGGGGCGTCGGGCGCGGTCGCAGGCGGGACTATCGCGGGTTCCCCCTTGCCTCATAGGCCGCCAACCGGTCCCTTTGCCCCCCCATGAGCACCGTCACGCCCCCTGCGCCCTCCACCCCCGAAGACGAAGTCGCCGCGGCCTGGCCCTTCCGGACCCCCCCGCGCCGTATCGTCATCAAGCTGGGATCCAACATCCTGACGACCAAGGGGCGGACGCTCGACGTCGAGCGCATCCGCATCGTGGCGGAGCAAGTCTCGGCGCTTCGCGCGGCGGGAATCCAGGTGGCCATCGTGTCTTCGGGCGCGGTGGCGGCGGGGATGGGCGCGAGGGGCGAGACCGGGCGGCCCACGGAACTGGCGCGGTTGCAGGCGTTGGCGGCCATCGGGCAGTGCCGCCTGATGACGGCCTGGAATGACGCGTTCCTTCGGCATGGGACGTCGGCGGCGCAGGTACTCGTCACGCGCAATGACCTGGACGACCGGCAGCGGTACCTGAACGCGCAGCAGACGATGGAAGCGCTGCTGGAAATGGGTGCGGTGCCGGTCATCAACGAGAACGACACGGTGCTGACCGAGGAGTTGACGTTTGGCGACAACGACATGCTCTCGGCGGTGCTGACGGCGGTACTGGCGGCGGATCTCCTGGTGGTGATGACCGACATCGAGGGGTTGTTCACCGCGCCGCCCAAGGACAATCCCGACGCGCGGTTGATCCCCGTGGTGCGCGCGATCACGCCCGAAATCGAGCGGCTGGCCGGGGGGATTGGATCGACGCTGGGGCGGGGA
Organism: uncultured Candidatus Sumerlaeota bacterium; assembly: GCA_964440195.1. Classification (GTDB taxonomy): domain Bacteria; phylum Sumerlaeota; class Sumerlaeia; order SLMS01; family JAHLLQ01; genus CAYTRP01. The sequence continues at coordinate 5,625 of CAYTRP010000215.1, read as the reverse complement.
GGCATGCAGACCAAGGTGTCGGCGGCGCGTCATGCGACCAGCTTTGGAATCCCGACGGTCATTGCGGACGGGCGACGCAACAGCATGCTGGCGGATGTGTTGTCGGGCCGGTTCCGGGGAACGTTGTTCCTGCCCCGGCCGGGATCGCGTTTGCGCGGCAAGTCGCGCACGCATTGGATCGCGATGCGCCGTCCCAAGGGGACTGTGGTGATCGACGACGGGGCGCGCTCGGCGCTGGTGGAGAAGAACCGCAGCCTGCTGCCGGTGGGGGTGGTCGCCATCGAGGGGAGCTTCGTGCGGGGCGACATCATCGCGATTCGCACGAGCACGGGCGAGGAAGTGGGGCGTGGCCTGAGCAACTTTTCGAGCGAGGAATTGGCGGCGATGCGCGGCAAGCGGGGCGGTGAACTGGCCGAAGTGCTCGGGCCGCGCGCGGCGAATCACGAGGTCATTCACCGCAACAACCTGCACCTGCGGTAGGCGCGGGTTCTAGAAAACGCGCATGGTTTCGGGCAGGAAGCCGTAGCGCAGCCCGGCCCAGTAGATTCCGTACACGATCGCGAGGAAGAGGGCGATCTGGAAAAGGCGCGTGATGGCGCTGGGTTTGCGGTACCGGCGAATTTCCTCGGGCTTCTTTTGGTATTCCGGATTCAAGGTTTCGTGTCTCCCGGGGCTTGGATTGGCCCGAGGCTCGCTGGCGGGGTGGGTGACGGTCAAGAAAGAGCTTGGCAGGAAGGCCTTGGTTCCCCTTGAACGTCGGCGGATTATTCCGGGCAGACGGCAAGATGCCCACTCTTGGAGGCAAGGCGTGCTCGTTCGCTTCGTGGTGGTTTTGATGGTCATGGCGTTGGCCGGTCGCGGGAGGGCGGAGTCCATCATGCCCTCCGAGGCGGCACCCGCTCCCAAGGAACGTCCGTTCCTGTGGGTGATCGATGGGGAGGTCCCTTCGTATTTCTATGGGACGATTCACCTGCCCGACCCGCGCGTGACGGCGCTGCCGGCGGTCGTGGAGGAGGCGATTTCGGCGTCCGACGAATTTTACACGGAAATCCCGATGGACATCTTCACGATGGGGCGCGCGGCGTTTGCGATGATCGCGCCGGCCGACCAACGGTTGAGCAAGATGGTGCCCGAGGATCTATACCAGCGCACGGCCAAGATTTTGGAGGAATACGACCAGTCGATCCGGACGTACGAGTCCTTCAAGGTGTGGGGGCTGCTGGCGATCCTGCCGTCGCTGGAGTATATCCAAAAGGGCCAGACGGAAGCGCTGGATCAGAAGCTCTACAAGTTTGCGCAGTCGAAGGGGAAAAAGGTCGGCGGCATCGAGACGGTGACGGAGCAGCTCGCCGTGTTCGAGAGTTCGTCGCCCGAGGACACGCTGCACCTGCTGCGGTTGACCGTCGAGCAGTTCGAGGAGGCGAAGGAGAAGGAGGGCGAGGACGCGGAGACGCCGACGGAGAAGCTGCTCCAGGGATACCTGACCGGGGACATGGACGCCGTGGTGGAGTACGTGAAGAGCGAGCAGGATCCGGAGGACGAGGTGCAGAAGCGCTTCATGGACAAGTTGCTGAAGGACCGCAACCACCTGATGGCCGAGCGCATCGACGGGAAGTTGCGCAACAATCCGGAGACGAGCCATTTCTTCGCGATCGGGCTGCTGCATTTTCCGCTCGAGGACGGCCTGCTGCCGTTGATGGAGGAGCGCGGATACACCATCCGCCGCCTTGAGCCGGGAATGGAATTGCCTGTGCGGAAGTTGCAGGAAACCGCCCCCGGGGAGCAGTGACGCGCATGGCGACACCCGACCCCATCGAGCAGGAGGCGATCAACAACCGCCTCGCGATGAAGCAGATGCGGCTGGACATCAGCCGCGTTCTGGTGCGGTGGGATCCCTTGTGCGTGAGGGGTCTGCGCGGGGCCGAACGGCAGTATGACGCGGCCGTGGGGCCGTTGTCGCTGATGGCCAAGCAGGGGGTGGAGAAGATGACGATCGCGCGCGAGATCGTGCGGATCATGCGCGAGGAGTGGCGGTTGCCGCCGGACAACGCGAAGTGCGTCGAGGTGGCAGCCAAGATCGAGAGCATTGGTGCCCATTATCGCGGTGAGTCACCGTCGCGCTCGTGATCCCATCCCACCCGGGGAGGATGTGCCATGGCGGAGTTGAAGACGAAGGTGAATGACGCGGACGTGAATGCGTTTCTGGCGGCGATTCCCGACGAGCAGCGGCGCAAGGATTGCCAGACGCTGGCGAAGTGGATGAAGAAGATCACGGGCCGCGCCCCAAGGATGTGGGGGGACAGCATCGTGGGCTTTGGGACGTATCACTACAAGTCTACGAGCGGGCGCGAAGGGGATTGGTTTCTAACGGGATTCGCGCCGCGGAAGGATTCGCTGACCGTGTATATCATGGCGGGCTTTGCGCGGTACGAAGACCTGATGGAGCGCCTTGGCAAGCACAAGAACGGCAAGTCCTGTCTGTATCTCAAGCGCTTGTCGGATGTGGACGAGGCGGTGCTGAAGGAGCTGATCGCGCTCTCGGTGGACTATTTGGCGACTTGGCAAAAGTGCGCGGATGGCTCGCCGTGAGGGATTGCGCGGCCGCAATGGCCTTTGCGGCGCGAGCGCCCCTTCGCACGGCCGGTCGCGGGCGAACATGACCCTTCAATGGGGATGAGGCAAGGGGGCACAAGTCCTCTTATGACAGGAATGGAGGGCTGGCGTGATTCCGGTGGCAGGCATCCTGCGGGCTGAGTTTCCGGTCGACTGCGAGGTCAAAGCCTTTGTCCAAGCTTTCACGGGTGCATCTTGGTGTTGTGTCCGGCGCACGGACAAACACGGACAAGCATGGACCGGCACGGACACGGAAAATCGAAAAAATGGCATACCTTCCTCGTGTTTGCCTTGATAGCCGCCGCACTCGGATTCGGTGGAATCGCGGGTGTTGCCATCGAGTTCGCGAAGATCCTGTTCTTTCGTGTTCCTCATTCTCCTCGTGCTCACATTGGTCTTCGGGCGACGCAAGATCGCGGTGGAGTAGAGGGCTCGGCGAGCATTAGCCCCTGAACGCACGGGCGAGTCGTTGATGGGCGAGGTTGAAGAGCATGACGCTCGCCAGAAACGCGACGATGCGGTTGGGGATCATGAGGGATTCGGGGGAGGCATTGCGGGCGAACGCGCCTCCTCCCACGACGATGAGTTCCACCGATCCCCCGGGCATCGGGTTGAGAAAGAAGTTGAAGGCGCTGACGGTGTCGCCCATCCAGGCGTGAAACCCCGCGAGGAGCGCGAAGCCGACCAGTCCGCCGGCCCATGCCTGTGGGAAGAGCGTGGCGGTCCACGCCATGACACATAGGATGAACAGGACGTTCATTTCGAGAAAGAAGAACGAGCGCAACGCGGGGAAGTCTTCGCCGACCCACCAGCGCGCCAGGAGGACGGTCGGGATGATGAGGACGGCGAAGGCGACCAGTTGCACGACGATGCGGTGGGCGAGCAGCGTGCGCCGCGATCCGGTCGCGAGCCAAAGCAGCTCGAAGGTGCCCTGTCGCTGGTCCGTGGCAAAGAGGCCTGCACCGGCGAGCATGGCCCCAATTCCGAAGAGGCGCGCGAGGAGTTCGTGGGCTTCGCGCGGGGTGGTGATGGTGTTGGCGGCCAGCCACGCGCCGCTGGCGGCGAGCAGCGCGACGGCGAGAAGGGTGCGCGCGCCGAGCCATCCGCGCAGGTCCGCCAGAAGCAGGCGCCAACCATCGCGGCGATAGGCATCATCCCCCAAAAGCGCGATCCAGCGGCCGAGACGCTGGAGTCCCCTGCCGGTGCCGGTGGAGGGAACGGGCGCGGTGCTCATGCGGCCATCGGCGAGGGTGCGGGCGCGGCCGACAGCAGGTCTAGATACGCATCCTCTAGGGTGGCTTCGACCGCGACGGCCTCGGGTGCGGGCTGGGTGGGGGAAAGGAGGCGCGCGTAGGGCTTGTCGTCGCGCGAGCGCAGGGAAACCAGGCGCCGCGCGCGCGACCATTCATCGATGGCATTCATCTCCGCAGCGGTCTCCCAAACGCGGGTGGTCATGGCGGAGATGAGCTGTCTTGGCGATCCGGCGAAGCACAGCTTGCCGGCGTTGATGATGGCGATCCGGGCGCAGCAGCGTTCCACGTCGGCGACAACGTGGGTGGAGAGGATGACGACGCGGTCGTGGGAGGATTCGGCGAGGAGTTCGCGAAAGAGGATGCGCTCCTCGGGGTCGAGGCCGCTGGTGGGCTCGTCGAGGAGCACGAGGGAGGGATTGCAGAGGAAGGTGGCGGCGACGGCAAGGCGCTGCTTCATGCCCCGGGAGTAGGAAGCCGCTTCGCGGTTGGCCGCATCGGCAAGACGGACGCGGCCGAGGAGTTCGGAGATCCGCGGGGCAAGGGAGCGGGGCGCAATGCCCGAGAGAAGCGCGGTGCGCGCGAGAAACTCCCGGCCGGTCAACTGCGGGGCGATGTCGAAGGACTGGGGCATGTAGCCGAGCCCCGCGCGCCAGGCGGCCGGATTGCGGAGCAGGTCGAGTTTGCCGAGGGAGACACTACCCGCCTCGAATCCCAATTCGGCGGCAAGGATGGCCAGCAGGGTGGACTTGCCGGCACCGTTGGGCCCGAGGAGCCCAAGGACGCCATTGGAAGCCCGCAGCGTGAGATCCGAGAGGGCAACCCGTCCCGTGGGATAGACCTTGGTGAGGTTGTTTGTCTGAAGCACGTCAGAGTGCCGATGCCGGGCTGGCATCGCGGCTGGGGCCACGATTATCAGGGTGGCTGACGCTTTCGGCGAGGCGGCGGCGGCGGAAGTATTCCGAGAGGCTCTGCTCCCACGGGGGGAGTTGCGGGAGGCCCATGGCGGCGAAGCGAGTGTTGAGCAGCGAGGAGAAGCGGGGCCGCTCGGCGAGGCTGCGGAATTGGTCACTGGATATGGGGCGCACCTTGATGTCGAGGCCCTGCTCGCGGAAAATGCGGCAGGCAAAGTCGTACCAAGTGCAGGTGCCTTCGCCCGTGATATGGAAAATGCCGTAGGATTGCACGTCGAGGAGCATGACGAGCGCGGGCGCGAGATCGAAAGTGAAAGTCGGGCGGCCGTGCTGGTCGTTTACGACGGAAAGCTGGTTGCGAGTCTCGGCGATGCGGAGCATCGTCTCGATGAAGTTGCGGTTATGGGCGCCGCCGAGGCCGTTGAGCCAGGAAGTGCGCACGATCTTGTGGCGCTCGCACAGGATCTGGAGGTTGCGCTCGCCGGCGAGCTTGGAGCGTCCGTAAACATTTATCGGGTTGGGTTGGGCACCCTCGAAGTAGCCCTCCTTTCGGGCTCCGTCGAAGACGTAGTCCGTGGAGAGATAAAGCACCTCGGCACCGATTTGATTGGCGAAGAAGGCGATGTTCTTGGTTCCCTCGGCGTTGACCGAGTAGGCGAGCAGGGGATCCTTCTCGGCGGTGTCGACCTGCGTAAAGGCGGCGCAGTGAATGATGTGGGTCGGGCGGCTTGACTCAAGGGCGACCTTGACGGCGGCGAGGTCCGTGATGTCGAGGGTCTCCATGGTGGAGCGTATGATGCGCACGTCCTTGCGCTTGCGCAGATGGCGGATCACCTCGCTGCCCAGCA
>CAYTRP010000214.1:1067-6437 GCA_964440195.1 uncultured Candidatus Sumerlaeota bacterium | reverse complement strand
GATTCGGGCAATGGCCTGGGATTCGTCCAACGCGCGGGGGAGGGGGAGTTGCATGAGGATTCCGTCGATGAGGGGATCCTCGTTGAGTTCCGCGATGGCCGCGTGCAGGTCGGATTGAGCGATGGTGGGGGGAAAGTCGAGCTGGCTGGAGTGGAACCCCGCCTCGGCGCACGCGCGGGTCTTGCTGCGAACATAGGAAGCGGAGGCCGGATTGTCGCCCACGAGGATGACACCCAGCCCGGGGGGGCGGGACCCCTTCGCCACTCGCCGGGCGACGGCCTCGCGGATTTCCTCGCGCACGGCGTGGGCGATGGCCTTGCCGTCGATCAGTTTTGCGCTCATCGGGATCCCTTGCGAAGGATTCGGAAACGACGTCAAGGGAACGAGGGGGACGCGTGTGGGTCAACCGTCGCGCCGCCGCAGGGGTGTTTATTTGGAGTGCACGGCGGCATGGGAGAAGACGCCGGGCGCTCTGCTTCGCCAAAGATTCGTCAAGCATTGGTGAGGGCGGGCGGCTTTTTCACAACCTTAGGCCTTGACTCACTCCGGTTCCCCGGCATCCTCCCCTCCCTTTGCTTCCGGAGGATTCACCCACCATGCCAGTACCCAGACGACGCCACTGCCCAGCCCGCCAGGGCAAGTCGCGCACCCACAAGAAGCTCTTCCGCTCGCAACTCGTTGAGTGCGAGAACTGTAACACCCCCAAGCTTCGCCATCGCATCTGCCCGTCTTGCGGGACATACAAGAAGGTCGAGTATCGTCCCGCCGAGCAGTCCTGACGGACGCGATGCCCCGCTTTCAGTCGGCTCTCCATTCTGATTTGAGCCGGATGGTTCCATGCGTGTAGCCGTTGATGCCATGGGAGGCGATGCGGGGCCGCGCCCTGCCGTCGAGGGGGCGCTGCTCGCCGCGCAGCGTTACAACATCGAAGTCGCCCTTGTGGGGAAGACCCGGCATCTGGAGCGCCTCCTGGCGGCGCTGAAGGTGCGCGACGGCCGTTTGACGATCGTGGAGGCCACCGATGTCATCCAGATGACGGACACGCCCCGCGACACGCTCAAGCGGACCCAATCGTCGATGGCGGTGGCAACACGCCTGGTGAAGGATGGCCAGGCGGACGCGCTCGTTTCCGCCGGCAATACCGGGGCGCTGCTCGCGAACACGCTCTTTTCCTGGCGCACCCTGCCTCGCATCAAGAAACCGGCGATAGCGGCCTTCCTCCCGACCAGCAACAACGTCGCGATCGTGGTCGATGCGGGGGCGAATGTGGATTGCAAGGCCCACCAACTGCTCCAGTTCGCAATCATGGGTTCGGTCTACGCGCGCGAGATCCTCAAGCGCGACCCGCCCCGCATCGGGTTGCTTTCCAATGGGGAGGAGGAGACCAAGGGCAACCTTGTGGTGGTGGAGACGCACAAGCTGCTCCGCGCGACGGATCTGGACTTTCTGGGCAATATCGAGGGGAACACCCTCTTCAACGGGGATGTCGACGTCCTGGTCTGCGACGGGTTCGTCGGCAATGTGATGCTCAAGACTTCCGAGGGCCTGGCAAGCATGGTCTTCAAGGCCATCAAGCACGAGGTGAAGAAGAGCTTCGTGAACATGATCGGGGCGGTCCTGATGATGTCGGCAGCCAAGCGGGTGAAGGCGCGCACGGATTACGACGAGTACGGGGGCGCCCCCCTGCTGGGCCTGAATCACGTCGTGATCAAGGCGCACGGCCGCTCGAACAAGAAGGCCTTCATGAACGCCATCAGGGTTGCGGCGGAGTGCCATAACCTCGGGCTGGTGAGGCGCCTGCGGGAGGAACTCGAGCGCGTCGACCGTCAGGTCGAGCATGTCGGGGAAGTCTCCTAGAGGCTGGATGGTCCCCCGCCAATTCCGTTCCTTCGGTTTGACTCCACGGCCCCCTCTTCGCCACCCTGCCCCGTTGCCCTTTCCATTCCACCAGAGGATTCTCCATCCGTGACTTCAACCCTTCGTGCGGGTATCTTGGGCGTTGGGATGGCCGTGCCCGACCGTGTCTTGACGAATGACGATCTTTCACGGATGGTGGACACCAACAACGAATGGATTCTCACCCGCACGGGCATCCGCGAGCGCCGGGTCTTCTCGGGGAACGAGACCACCTCGGATTTCGCGATCAAGGCCGCCCGCGAAGCCATCTCGGACGCCTCGCTGACGCCCGCCGACATCGACATGGTCATCGTGTGCACCTACACGTCGGACCGCCTGTGTCCCTCGGCGGCGTGCATGGTCCACCGTGCACTGGGGATGAAGGACTCGCCCGCGTTCGACCTCAACGCGGCGTGCTCGGGATTCATGTATGGCCTCCAGATGGGGGATTCCCTGATCCGCTCGCGGACCTATCGCCGCGTGTTGGTCATTGGCGCCGAGGGCCAAAGCCGGTTCGCGGACTACACGGATCGAACGACCTGCATTCTCTTTGGGGACGGGGCTGGCGCGGTCGTGCTGGGCGCCATGGAGGGTGAGCCGGACAGGGGCATCCTCTCCTGCTACCTCGGAGCCGATGGCACGGGCACCGAGATGATCACGCTCAACGCGGCTCACCCCCCAAACGCGGCCCGGCCCGGGGAGCACAAGACTCGCGACCCGTATATTCGCATGAATGGCCGCGAGGTGTTCAAGTTTGCCGTGCGCGGCGTCGAGCGGGCGCTCGATCTGGGTTTGGAACAGGCTGGGTTGCCGCCGTCGGCGGTGGACCTGCTGATTCCCCATCAGGCAAACGACCGCATCATCGAGGCGGCGGCCACCCGGCTGAACCTGACGCCCGAGCGCGTGTTCAAGAACATCGACCGGTACGGAAACACGGCGGCGGCCAGCATTCCCATGGCGCTTTCGGAAGCGTGCAAGTCCGGCCGGCTCAAGCCAGGCCAGATTGGGGCATTGGTGGGCTTTGGCGGCGGCTTCACGTTTGGGTGCACCATCATTCGCCTGTGAACCTTGACGGTGGGGTGAAGGTTCATCCCGCGCCATGGGAACGGGCCCCCAGGAGCAATTCCATGCCACGCATCGCGTTTCTCTTTCCCGGCCAGGGCTCGCAATCCGTCGGCATGGGAAAGTACCTTCAGGAAATGTCCCCCTCGCTCGCGGCGTATTTCGAAAAGGCGGACTGCGTCCTTGAGTACTCCCTTTCGCGCCTTTGCTTCGAGGGACCCGAAGAGGTCCTCAAGCGCACGGAAAACACCCAACCGGCCCTGTATCTCGTGAGCGCGGCGACGCTGCACGCCCTGCGCGAGGCAGGGATCGCTCCGGACGCCGTTGCGGGTCATTCACTCGGCGAGTACACGGCCCTGCATGCGGCGAGTGTCCTGGATTTTGAAAGCGGGTTGCTGACCGTCCGCGAGCGCGGCCTGGCTTTTGCCGCGGCCGGCGCGGAACGTCCCGGCGCGATGGCCGCCATCATCGGCTTGCCGGGGGCAAAGGTGGAGGAAATTTGCGCGACGGTGTCGACGGACACCGAGGTTGCCGTGACGGCAAACTACAACGAACCCACGCAGACGGTGATCAGCGGCGATCCAGCGGCGGTGGAGCGCGCGCGCGAAGCATGCACGGCCGCGGGCGCCAAGCGGGCCCTTGCGTTGCCGGTGAGTGGCGCCTTCCACTCGCCATTGGTGGCCTCGGCGGCAGACCGGCTACGCGCGTTCTTCGCGAACGTGCAGTTTCATACTCCGCGCATCACATTCGTGAACAATGTCTCAGCCGAGGCGATCGATGATCCCGAGGTCATCCAGATGGCGCTCCTGGATCAGGTGACCTTCAGCGTGCGTTGGGTGGAGTGCGTGCGGAAACTGGTGGAACTGGGGGCGGAGGCGTTTGTCGAGGTTGGAAGCGGCAAGGTGCTGGCGGGCCTCGCCAGGCGCATCGCGCCGGACATCCCGGTTTACACGACGGAATCGGCGGATTCGCTGAAGAAGACCATCGAGGCCCTGCGCCCCACGGACTAGACTATTTTTAGATTTTCCATGTCCGATCCATTCATACGGTTTCCATGAATAACGCAGACTTGCAAGCCATGACGCTTCCTCTGGCCAGCCGCCCAGCCCGGCAAGGGTGATAGTTTGATAGCCCGGCATTGTCCCGCCACCCCATGCGCCTCTTGCGCTTTCTTGCGGCAAATCATTCCTGACTGAAAGGTCGCCATCCACCATGTCCAACGCACCTCTTGCCGGTAAAGTCGCCATCGTCACCGGGGCGGGTCAGGGCATTGGCCGCGCGATTGCCCTCGCGCTCGCCGCCGCCGGGGCAAAGGTGGCTGTCAATTCCGCCACGGAGACGAATTCGAGCGCGGTGGCCGAGGCGATTCGCGCGGCGGGCGGGGAGGCCATCGCCGTTGCCGGCGACGTCGCCAATGCGGAGTTTTGCCAGAAGCTCGTGGACGAGACAGTCTCCAAGCTCGGCGGTTTGCACATTCTGGTGAACAATGCGGGCGTCACGCGCGACGGGCTCCTGATGCGCATGAAGGACGAGGACTGGGAGCGCGTGATCGACACGAACCTGAAGTCGGCGTTCCTGCTGACGCGGGCGGCATGCCGCCCCTTGATGAAGAACCGCTGGGGGCGCATCGTGAACATCACCAGCATCGTCGGGGTGATTGGCAACCCGGGGCAGGCGAATTACTGCGCCTCCAAGGCGGGGATGATCGGGCTGACGAAGTCGGTCGCCAAGGAATTGGCCTCGCGCAACGTGACGGTGAACGCGATCGCGCCCGGCTTCATCCGCACCCGCATGACCGATGAGCTGAATGAGGAGCAGAAGTCCGCGCTGCTGGGACAGATTCCCGCCGGGCGCTTCGGCGAGCCGGAAGACATTGCCGGGATGACGACCTTCCTGTGCACGGACGCGGCCGCCTACATCACTGGACAGGTGATTGAAGTTACCGGCGGGCTCGGAATGTAAGCGAGAAGGATGAAGGATGAATGAGGGCGGAAACCGATTCGGTCCGGGCGGATGGAGTTGACCACCCGGGCGCGATCCCGCGAGCGTGACTCGTGGGAATGAAAAAGTGGGTGCCAAGCCCACTTCATCCTTCATCCTTTCTTCTCCGGATCCGCCATGTCCACTTCCACCTCACCCATCATTCTCTCGGCGCTGGGGTTGTCGCCGACTTCCACTCGAGTCGCCTCGGAGGCGCATGCATTGGCCGTGCAGTTGGGGGGCAGGGCGCGATTTGTTCATGTGGGGGACGAAACCCCCGAAGTGCGTGCCCGCCTGCGCGAGGTGCTGAGGGCCGTCATGCCCAATGGCACCATGGCCGACGTGGTGGTGCGCGCGGGCGATCCGAGCGAGGTGCTTTCCGCGGAAGCCGCCAACCAGAACGCCGACCTGATCGTGGCCGGGGCGCTGGAG
>CAYTRP010000214.1:0-1057 GCA_964440195.1 uncultured Candidatus Sumerlaeota bacterium | reverse complement strand
GGAGCGCGAGGCCCTCTTGACGAGCCTGATCGGTTCGGTTGCGCGGCGGCTCGTGCGGCGCGCGCCGTGTCCCGTGATGTTGCTCCCCGTTGGACCCGATTCCACCGGCCCCTTGAAGACGATCGTCGCCTCGGTGGAGGACGACGCCGCCTCGGGGCACATGCTGGATCTGGCCGCCCGGCTTGCCCGCGCCCTGAACGCGAAGTCGTTCCACGTCGTGCGCGAGCCCGATGCGGGAGAGCGCGTTGCCATGAGGTACGCGACACTTGCGGAGAGGGAGGCGGTCAACCGCCGCCGCCGCGAGGAACTCAGCGACTTCACCGCCGTCCGGAATCTCTCCGGCCTGCGCATCCATATCAATTATCTCGGCGATGCCATGGATGGCGTGGGAGGCGTGGAGTATGCGCGCCGCGTGGGAGCCGACTTGCTGGCCTTTCCCGCGCCGTCGCGCCCCCTGACATTCTGGGATCGCCTGTTCTCCCACCCCACCGAACGCGTGCTCGATCGCCTGCCCTGCCGCCTGCTTGTCTATCGTGACAGGACCTACCCGGCGCAGGAGGTCACCGGCGTATGACGCATCACGATCTGACGATGTTCTTCCTCGCTCTTGGCGTGCTTCTTTTCTTTGCACGCCTCTTCGGAGAGATCGCGAAGAACTTCGGCCAGCCCGCCGTGCTCGGCGAACTCCTCGCGGGCATCCTGCTGGGACCAACGGTGTTGGGCGCCTTCGCGCCCGATTTTCAGCACTGGCTCTTCCCCCTCAAGGAATCCGAGGGCTTCAAGATCGGCATCCAGGCCGTCACGACCCTTGGCATCACGCTCTTTCTGCTCATTGCGGGGATGGAGGTGGACCTGTCGTCGGTCGTGCGACAGGGGCGCTCCTCGGCGGTCATCAGTTTTTTCGGCATGATCGTTCCCTTTGCCGTGGGGTTCGGCTGTGCCTGGTTCCTGCCCGCCCTGTTTGGAGCCGGCGATGATTCGCACAGGCTGATTTTCGCCCTCTTCCTGGGCACCGCCCTTGCCATCTCCGCCCGCGATCAGCACCACCTGGCGGCCC
>CAYTRP010000213.1:0-6449 GCA_964440195.1 uncultured Candidatus Sumerlaeota bacterium | reverse complement strand
GGGGCTGGCTGGAGCGCCGCAAGCAAGCTTTGCGGCGCAAACAGCGGCAGCAAGCTGCACGCAGTCCACAAAGGCGCCAAACGCAAGGTGCCCCGCAGGGATGCCAGAATCGCCGTTGGCATTGGATGCCTTGTGGCGGCCCTGCCGGGGTCAGAATGTTTCCGTTCCCTGCGATATGGCCCCGTTCCTGTCTCGCCGGTGGGGAAATCTTCAAACCTTGGGCGGGCTCATGACAGATTTTGGGCGTCGAAAACACCAGACAGAACGAGAACGGAAACATCGTGGGAATCGTGCGGCCAAAACAGTATTCCCTTGGCCCGGTAACGCAGAGGGCTCTCCATGACGCACTGACTAGTTGGCAGATTCCCCCTCCCGTCCGCTGAAACCTCAAAATACGGCACCCCCACCATGGCGACCGCGGAAGCCCCCACCCGTCAGGCAGAGATCCGCATCGAGGACTCGGCGAGTCCCGTCCGGCTCGTCCTCTCCGGGGAGTTGGATTCGGTTTCCACGGCTGCAATCTGGGGCCGGGCCACGGACTTCGTTTCCCGGACGAACTCCCGCAAGGCGGTCATTGATGTGTCCGGAGTGACGTTTATGGATGGCTTTGGCGCGGGCCTCCTGCTGGACCTGCGCCGCCGCGCCATCCCCCGAGAGATCGAGATCGCGATCACGGGACTGAAGCCGGACTTTGAGGCGATGCTCGCGCCGTTTGAGGCGGAGAAGTACGTGACGCTCCCGCCTTCGGGCGCGCAGGAGCACGGTTTCGTCGAGGGCATCGGCAAGGCGGGGCTTGGCCTCGCGCAGGATCTTTTCGGGTTTGTCGAGTTTACGGGGGAGATCGCCCGCGCCCTGACCTATGCGGCCCTGCATCCCCGGTCCGTGCGCTGGGGGGATGTCTATCGAACCGCCGTGGTGGCGGGAGCCGATGCGATCCCGCTGATCATGCTGGTCGGCTTTCTGATCGGCTTCGTGATGGCATTCCAGGCGGTGCTGCCGCTGCGCCAGTTTGGCGCCGACGCGTTTCTTCCCGCGTTGGTTGGCATCGCCATGCTGCGGGAACTGGGGCCGATCATGACGGCCCTGGGGTTGGCGGGCCGCTCCGGCGCGGCTTTCGCCGCGGAAATCGGGACGATGAAGGTGAACGAGGAAGTCAGCGCCCTCATCACGATGGGCCTGGCCCCGGTGAGCTTCCTGATCGTCCCGCGCATCATCGCCGCGGTCCTGATCACGCCGTTCCTGATTGTTTTCGCGAACGTGGCCGGTCTGCTGGGAGGATGGTTCGTGTTCGTCACGATCGGCTTTCCCTCGCGGCTTTACTTCGAGCAATTGCAGATGACAGTCGGTTTGAACGACCTTCTTGGCGGCCTGTTCAAGGGCTTTGTCTTCGGCTTCCTTGTGGCCTCGGTGGGTTGCATGCGCGGTTTGCAGACGAGGACAGGGGCCAGCGCGGTGGGAACCTCCACAACAAGCGCGGTCGTGACATCGATCGTCCTGGTGGCGATCGGCAACGGCATCTTCGCCGTCGTCTACTATTACCTCGGGATCTGATCATGGCAAGCCGCGAGACGGTCATCGAGGTGCGGAACTTCACGGCGGCCTTTGGCAGCCACAAGGTGATCGACGACATCTCCTTCGAGGTCTATCGCGGCGAGGTGTTCGTGATTCTCGGGGGGTCCGGATGCGGGAAGAGCACGCTGCTGAAGCACATGATCGGACTGCACAAGCCGGCCACGGGCAGCATCCACATCGAGGGTGACGACATCGTGACGGCGGTGGGGGAGGATCGCCGCAACATCCTGCGGCGATTTGGCGTCATGTACCAGCTTGGGGCGTTGTTCGGTTCCCGCACGCTGCTTGAAAATGTGCGCCTGCCGCTGGAGGAGTACACACGGCTTCCCTCCCAGGCAATGGATCTCGTTGCCCTGACGAAGCTGGACCTCGTGGGGCTCAAGGACTTTGCGGGCCACAAGCCGTCGGAGATCAGCGGCGGCATGCAGAAGCGGGCGGCCATCGCGCGGGCGATGGCGCTGGATCCCCGCATCCTGTTTCTGGACGAGCCTTCGGCCGGCCTGGATCCGATCACGTCGGCGGAGTTGGACGCGCTCATCAAGCGGCTGGCAAGGGGTCTCCAGATCACGTTCGTCATCGTCACCCACGAGTTGCCCAGCATTTACGAGATTGCCGACCGGGTGATCATGCTGGACAAGCGGGTGAAGAAGATCGTGGCCGAGGGCGACCCGGCCGACTTGCGCGACCACTCCGACAATCCCTGGGTTCGTCAATTCTTCAATCGCGAGGCAGAGGCCGTCACATGAAGCCCACCGTATCCAACGTCAAGCTCGGCCTGTTCATCATTTCCGGCACCGCACTGGCGACCATTCTCATCGTCATGTTTGGGGCGGGCGTCTTCTCGCGCCCCGGGCTGACGATAGAGACCTACATCGACGATTCCGTGCAGGGCCTGGATGTGGGCTCCCCGCTGAACTTCCGTGGCGTGCGCATCGGCCGCGTGACGGAGATCATGCTGGTGGGGCACCTGTACCCCGAGGCGAATTTGGACCAGCACCGCATCGTGGTGGTGCGCATGGAAGTGCGCCCGGCCCGGTCCGGCGTCTCCCTGCAAAGCATAAGGGATTTGATAGAGCAATGGTCGAAGGAAGGAATGCGCCTTCGTCACTCGTCGCAGGGCCTGACCGGGATTGGCTTCATGGAGGCGGATTTCGTGAGGGTGGAGGTTGACCGCCCCATCCAGATTTCCTGGCAACCCAAGGTTCCCTACGTTCACTCGACCCGCACGCAAATTCGCCGGGTGGCCGACTCGATCGAGGCCATCGCCCGGGACCTTGAGAATTCCAACATCCCCAAGATCGCGGACACCCTCGAAGACCTGCTTGTGCGGGTGGACGACGCGGTCGAGCAGGCGAACATTTCGTCCATCAGCGACAAGGTGCACGATTCGCTCACGCGGATCGACAAGATCACGGCAAACGTGGAGGCGATCACCTCGGATCCAAGGATGCGGGAGTTTAGCACGCGCTTCTCGGATACGATCGACCAGTTGAACAACACGATGGCCGAACTTCGCGACAATGTCGACCTGGTGACCACGGAGCTGAACGACACGCTCAAGGACACGCGCGCGGTGGTCTCGAATGTCCGCGACCACCTGAGCGATCCGGATATCAAGGTGGCGATCGACCGGATGGGCGAGGTCTCGCGCCGGCTGGACGCGACCTTGGAGCGCGTGTCCTCCTCCCTCGCCCGCAAGGACGAGCAGGTGGATCTCATCCTGCTGGACCTGAGGGCGACGTCCGGTAGCCTTCGCGAATTGACCCAGTTGCTGTCACGGTACCCTGCCCTCGGCGCATTTGGCGAGGCCCCACCCCCGTCGGAGGTTTTCAAGAATGAATAGCATCCTCGTTCTGGTTCGCGCGGCCGCGACGATCGGCGCCTGCCTCCTGGTGGGAGCCTGCGTCAATCTCAGCCGCGAATTTCCCGAGATTCGCAACTTCACGCTCGATCCGGTGGCGTCGAGCACGCCCCCGCGCGGGAATGCAACAAGCGGGGACTCCCTGGTGGTCTCTTCCTTCACGGCTTCCCCCGGAGTTTCCGACACCTTGTTCTTCCTTCGCCACGATGGGAGCCGGGTTGAGAAGGACTTTTACAATCGCTTCATTGTCCCCCCCGCAAAGTTGATCCAGGATGAAACGGCAAACTGGCTGCGGCAGTCCGGTGTCTTTGGGGATGTAAGGACGGTGCCGGACGCAAACCTGCCGAACTGGGTATTGACCGGCCATTTGCTGCGACTCGAAGGGGATTTCTCGGGCTCGCAGCCGGAGGCGGTCATCGCGGTGCAGTACTTCCTGCGCCCCCCCCTCGACGCCGAGGGGCCTCGCTTCGCGACGACATACGAAGAGCGAATGCCCTTGGCCAAATCGTCGCCGCGGGCACTCTCCGAGGCATGGAATGCCGCATTCGCGACGATCCTTGGCCGGCTTGAAAGCGATTTGACGGCGCATGTCCAGAGGTGACGGCTTCCTGTACCTTGCAACCGCGCACTCAAACCCGTGAGCCGGGAGGCAGACCATGCTAAGCAGATCCAATTTCGTATCCCATTTCCGGGTAAAGCCGGGGCGGCGGGTGAACCTGAAGAAATGGGCCACGGATGCGGCCGACCTCGAGCTTGCCGAATCAATGAACGACGACGAGCTGAAGGAAATGGCGGTCAAGGGCCTTGAGAAAATCCGCAAGGAGCTTGCGGAAGCGCAGGAGCGGCTGTGGGCCGCGGACTCCCACTCCATTCTCGTCATCCTGCAAGCGATCGATGCGGCGGGAAAGGACGGCACCATCCGCCATGTGATGTCGGGAGTGAACCCGCAAGGATGCCGCGTGGTGAGCTTCAAGGCCCCCTCCAACGAGGACCTCGAGCATAATTTCCTGTGGCGTACCAGCAAGCAACTTCCCGAGCGCGGCATGATCGGCATCTTCAACCGGTCGTATTACGAGGAGACCCTCGTGGTGCGGGTGCGCCCGGAGTTGCTGGACTATCAGCGCCTTCCGGGAAAGGTCGGCGGGAAAAAGTTCTGGAAGGCGCGGTACGAGGACATCAACAATTTCGAGCGCCATCTGACCCGCAACGGCACCGTCATCCTGAAGTTCTTCCTTCATCTGTCGAAGGACGAGCAGAAGAAGCGGTTTCTCGAGCGCCTCACGAATCCCGAGAAGAACTGGAAGTTCTCCCATGGCGATCTCGCGGAACGGGAGCGCTGGGACGAATACCAGCAGGCGTTCGAGGAAACCCTCTCCGCGACGAGCACCGAATGGGCTCCCTGGCACATCATACCGGCGGACCGCAAGCCGGTGACGCGCGCCCTCGTGGCCGCGACGATCATCGAGGCAATCAATGATCTCAAGATCAGGTTCCCCAAGCTGACCGATGAGGAAGTCAGGAACCTGGAGGTCGCGCGGCAAAAACTGGAGAGCGAGTAACCGCCCGCGCGCCGATCGGGGAGTCACTCGCCGGGGTGAGGGAATGATCCACCCCGATGAACGCGTCCATTTGCGACTCGCGGTGGACTCGTCTCCCTGAAAGCGGGAGAAGCCTCCAATCAGGTGACGTAACGACCGACCTCAATCCCGCGTTTCTTGATGTATTTGTAAAGAGTGGCTCGTCCCATGTCAAGGGAGCGCGCGGCTTCCGACACATTGCCTTCGTGGTACTCGAGCGCGTAGAGAATTTCCTGGTGCTCAATCTCCGGAATGCTGCGGGGTGGTCGCTTGCCGGCCGCGTGGCTCGTGCCGGGCCCACCGCCGGTGGCGGGGGAGTCCCATGCGTCGAGTCGCGATCCAAAGTAGTTCCTGATCGCGATCTCGTCCACCACGCCGTTTTCCGCAAACAAAGTGATCGCTTGGGAAAAGTTCTTCAACTCCCGGACGTTGCCCGGCCAACCGTGGCGGTGGAGGAGATCGCGCGCGGCGGGAGTGATGTCCGGCCGCTCGATGCCCTCCTGGCGAAGGAAGTAACCCAGCAACAGGTCGAGGTCCTCCATGCGATCGCGGAGGCTGGGCAGCTTGATTGGAAAGACCGCGATCCGGTAGAAGAGGTCCTCGCGGAACCGTCCCGCGCGCACCTCCTCGATGAGGTCGCGATTGGTCGCGCTGACCAGGCGAAAGTCGCAGGAGATGGCATGCTTTCCCCCGATGGGAACGATGCGCTTCTCCTGCAACGCACGCAGGAGCTTGGGCTGTATGTCGAGGGGGAGATCCCCGATCTCGTCGAGGAAAAGGGTGCCGTTGCTGGCCAATTGAATCTTGCCCGGGCGGCTCGCGATGGCCCCCGTGAAAGACCCTTTCTCGTGTCCGAACAACTCGCTCTCGACGAGGTTTGGGGGAAGCGCGGCGCAGTTGAGTTCGACGAAGTTCCCCTTCGCTCGCGTGCTGCGCTGGTGGATGGCGCGCGCGATCAGCTCCTTGCCCGTGCCGGATTCGCCGCAGATAAGGGCGGAAAGATCCCGGGGGCCGACTTTCTCCACCAACCGCAGCACCGCGCGCATCGCGTCGCAGTTGGTGACGATCCCCGGGAAGAGGGTGTCGCGGACGGACCTGGCCAGTTCGCGCTCGAGCTCGTCCGTCTTCACGCGCTGCTCTTGCAACTCAAAGAGCCGCCGCACCGTCAGGCGCAGCGCCGCCGGAGCGATGGGCTTCGAGAGGAAGTAGTCGGCGCCGAAATCAAGGGCTTTGGCCGCCAGGGATTCGGTATCCTCGGCACTGATGACGATGATCCCGATGTCGGGACGCCGTCTCCTCAGCCGCTGGACGTAAGTCAACCCGTCCTCTCCTCCAAGGAAGACATCGACGATGATCACGTCGGGGCTGGCCGTCTGAAGACAGGCTTCGGACTGCTCGACGCTGGTCGCCACGGTCGCTTCCATCCCGTCCTTCTCCAG
>CAYTRP010000212.1:0-6470 GCA_964440195.1 uncultured Candidatus Sumerlaeota bacterium | reverse complement strand
CCGCAGTGGTTCAACACCGGCCTGCACTGGGCCTATGGCATCACCGGCCCCGCGCAAGGCCACAGCTTCGTCGATCCCGTGACGGGCCAGATGCGTCAGAGCGAGAATGCGTATGAGCATCCGCAGCCACATGCGTGCTTCATCCAATCCGTGGAGGACGACCTCGTGAACGAGGGCGGGATCATGGATTTGTGGACGCGGGAGGCGCGCGTCTTCAAGTATGGGTCGGGGACGGGATCAAACTTCTCGCGCATTCGCGGTTCGGGGGAGCGGCTCTCCGGCGGCGGGAAGAGCAGCGGGTTGATGAGTTTCCTGAAGATCGGCGACCGCGCGGCGGGGGCCATCAAAAGCGGTGGCACCACGCGCCGCGCGGCGAAGATGGTGGTGCTCGACATCGACCACCCGGACATCGAGGAGTTCATCGATTGGAAGGTCGTCGAGGAGCAAAAGGTCGCGGCGCTCGTCACGGGATCGAAGTTGTGCAGCCGCCACCTGAACGCGGTGTTGAAGGCGTGCTGCGAGGCGGACGCGGACATGTTCGGCGCGGCGTTCAGCCCGAAGGACAACAAGGAGTTGCGCCGCGCGATCCGCGAGGCGCGCAAGGTCGGCATCCCGGAGAACTACATTCAGCGCGTTCTCCAACTCGCCAAGCAGGGCGTGAAGGAAATCGTCTTCCGCGAATACGACACGGACTGGAACAGCGAAGCCTACGCGACGGTGAGCGGGCAGAACTCCAACAACAGCGTGCGCTTGAGCAACGCGTTCCTGGAGGCCGTGGAGCAGGACGGGGAGTGGGCCCTGACGGCGCGCATCACCAACAAGGTCACGAAGCAGATGCCCGCGCGGGAGTTGTGGGACAAGATCGCCTATGCGGCGTGGAGCTGCGCGGACCCGGGGCTACAATTCGATACCACCATTAATGAATGGCATACATGCCCTAATAGTGGAAGGATCAATGCAAGTAACCCGTGCTCGGAGTACCTCTTCATAGACGACACGGCGTGCAACCTTGCCAGCTTGAATTTGATGAAGTTTTACGATCAAAAAACAGGCGTTTTCCGCATCGACGATTACCGCCATGCCTGCCGCCTGTGGACGTTGACGCTGGAGATCAGCGTGCTCATGGCGCAGTTCCCCAGCAAGCGCATCGCGGAATTGAGCTATCGCTACCGCACGCTGGGCTTGGGATATGCCAACCTCGGCGCGATGCTCATGGTGATGGGCGTGGCCTACGACAGCCCGCAGGCGATGGCGGTCTGCGGCGCGTTGACGGCGATCATGACGGGGCAATCCTATGCCACGAGCGCGGAAATCGCGGGCGAACTGGGGCCGTTCCCCGGATACGAGAACAACAAGGAGGCGATGCTGCGCGTGATCCGCAACCACCGCCGCGCGGCCTACAACACGCCCGACGGCGAGTACGAAGGCCTGACGATCAAGCCGGTGGGCATCCGCGCGGAGGATTGCCCGGCGGACCTCATCGCCTCGGCGCGCGAGTGCTGGGACCAGGCACTGGAACTCGGCACGCGGCACGGATACCGCAACGCGCAGACGACCGTCATCGCGCCGACGGGAACGATCGGCCTCGTGATGGATTGCGACACGACGGGCATCGAGCCCGACTTCGCCCTGGTGAAGTTCAAGAAGCTGGCCGGCGGCGGGTACTTCAAGATCATCAACCAGTCCGTCCCCGCGGCGTTGCGCAACCTGGAGTATTCGGAGCCGGAAATCGCGCGCATCATCGACTACGCCGTCGGGACCAAGACGCTGCTGGGCGCGCCGCACATCAACCACGACTCGCTGATTGCAAAGGGCTTCACCGGGGAGATGATCGCGGCGGTGGAGAAGCAACTCCCCGGCGCGTTCGAGATCGGATTTGTGTTCAACAAGTGGACGCTCGGCGGGGACGCGTGCAAGACGCGCCTGGGCCTGTCGGAGGAGAAGCTGAACGACTTCAGCTTCAGCATGCTTGAGGGACTCGGCTTCACCCCCGAGCAAATCCGCGAGGCCAACGACCACATCTGCGGGCGCATGACCGTCGAGGGCGCGCCGGACCTCAAGCCGGAGCACCTGCCCGTGTTCGACTGCGCGAACAAGTGCGGCAAGCATGGCACCCGGTTCCTCGACTACAAGAGCCACATCCACATGATGGCCGCCGCCCAGCCGTTCATCAGCGGAGCCATCAGCAAGACGATCAACATGCCCGGCGACGCGGCCGTCGAAGACGTGCAGCAGGCCTACATGCTCTCGTGGAAGATGATGACGAAGGCGAACGCGCTGTACCGCGACGGTTCGAAGCTGAGCCAGCCACTGAACATCGCGAGCGACGAACTCGCCATCGCGGAGGAGGAGGAGGAAGTTGCGGCAATGCCCGCACCGGCGGCCCTCACCCCCGAAAAGATCGCGGAGAAGGTCATCATCCGCTACCTCTCCAAGCGCCGCCGCCTGCCCGAGCGCCGCAGCGGCTACACGCAAAAGGCAACCATCGGGCCGCACAAGGTCTTCCTGCGCACGGGCGAATACCAGGACGGCACATTGGGCGAGATTTTCATCGACATGCACAAGGAGGGCGCCGCCTTCCGCAGCCTGATGAATTGCTTCGCCATCGCCGTCTCGCTGGGCCTGCAACATGGCGTGCCGCTGGACAAGTTCGTGAACGCGTTCGTCTTCACGCGCTTCGAGCCCAACGGCACGGTCATCGGAAACCCCTACATCAAGCGCGCGACCTCGGTCATCGACTACATCTTCCGCGAACTGGCGATCAGCTACCTTGGCCGCCACGACCTCGCGCACGTCTCGCCCGAGGACCTTCGCCACGACGCCATCCGCACGCCGCAGGTGGAGTTCGACGAGGAGGAGGAGTCCTTTGACATCACGGACCGCATCGTGGCGGACCCGACAACCCGTCCGGCGCGCAGCGAGCACATCCTCCCTTTTGTCGGACGCGATGACGAGGAGGGCGAAAGCGCCGATGCGGTGCCGCGCATGCGCAGGGCGAACGGCCACACCAATGGTGGCCACACAAACGGCGGCCCCGCCAATGGCGGCGGCCATGCACCCATCGTCATCACGACCGCCGACGGCCCGACGGCCCCCGCGCCCTCGCGTGCCTTCCAGGCCAACACCTCGGCTGTCGTCGCCGAGCCCGAAGGCAGCCTCAACCGCCGCGAACAGATCCGCCAGGCACGCCTGAAGGGCTACGAAGGGGACCCGTGCCCCAACTGCACCTCGTTCACCCTCGTGCGCAACGGCACCTGCCTCAAGTGCGACACGTGCGGCACGACGACGGGATGCAGTTGAGGAGGGGTGAAGGGTAAAGAAAGGAATCGGGAGTCAGGAGTCGGGAGTCAGGAGTCAGGAGTCAGGAATCGAGCGGAAATTGCCGCCTGCGGGCCGGAATCCCTTCGAGCGAGATCGCCCGTCGTCCGTGCTGGCTTGTGTCCGTCCGTGACCGGGGAACCCCGAAAGCCCTTAATCCGCCCCCCGAGTGTCAGGAATGTGCGAGAGAGTGGAAATCGGCTTGTCAACGCCCCACGCTCTGGGGGGACTGAAACCTTGATTCGACGGGGGGGAAGCTCACGCCTCCGCCAACCAACAGGAGCCACGCCTCGCCTCATGAAACGCCTCTCCGGTTTTACGCTCATCGAACTGCTCATCGTCGTCGCGATCATCGCCATCCTGGCGGCGATCGCGGTGCCCAACTTCCTAGAGGCGCAGACACGCTCAAAGGTCAGCCGCACCAAGACCGACATGCGGACCATGGCGACCGCCATGGAAGCGTATTACACCGACGCCAACGCGTATCCCAACAGCAACCGAACCGGTGTTTCCCTCGATCCGGGTGGTGCGGATGGTGGTTACCAGATACTCGAGCGACTTTCGACACCCATTGCCTACATTGCTTCGTCACTGGTGGTGGATCCCTTCACCATCCGCACACGCACGCAATCGAGTCGGGCCTCTGGCCAACTGACGGAAATCCCGACCCCCGTCACCGTTAGCACCGACGCCATCGCGAAATACAATTCCTACGTCTACCAGTCATTCAACTCGCTTCAACGCTTCACGCTGCCGCCAGACGGCTTTTCCAATCCGGCGCAGCCGCGCCAGGCCCGCTCCTGGGTTTTCCATTCGGCCGGTCCGGATGCAAATTACCAGAACCTGGGTGGTGTCATTGCCAACGATCGCCTCGTTGATCTGCCCGCCACGTTGGGACTGATCTACGATCCAACGAATGGCACCGTTTCCTTCGGCAGCATCTACCGCACGGGTGGCGAGCGATACGGCAACGGATACGGTTCCGGGCTGGTGGCCGCGATCGACACCCAACAGTAAATCTCACGAGTTCACATGAAGAAGCAAAGCCCCCCGCCGCTCGCGGGGGCTTTTTTTATGCCACCCCACACGTATTCCGCAACACCCCGATCCGTTCGATCTCCACCTCCACCTCGTCTCCCGACTTGAGAAAAATCTGCGGTTCGCGATACACGCCGACGCCGCCGGGCGTGCCCGTCGAGATGATGTCGCCGGGCTCCAGCGTGATGACCTGCGTGATGTATTCGATGAGGACGTCGATGCGGAAGACGAGTTCGCGCGTGTTCGAGCGTTGGCGCGTCTCGCCGTTCACGCGGCACGCGATCTCGAGCGCGTGCGGGTCGTCGATCTCGTCCGGCGTGACGAGGCAGGGGCCACACGGCCCCGACCCATCGAAGCCCTTGGCGCGCAGCCTGCAGGCCAACGAAAAGCAGTGGGCGCGCGCCAAGGGCTTTTCGTTGGCCTGCAGGCTGCGCGCCGTCACGTCGTTCATCGCCGTGTAGCCCGCGACGTGCCTGAGCGCGTTGCGCTTCTTCACGCCCTTGGCCGTCTTGCCAATGATGACCGCCAACTCGGACTCATGGTCGATGCACGCGTCGGTCTTCAGCGGCATCGGGATCTCCGCCCCGTGGCCGATGAGCGACGTGGCGAACTTGTTGAAGATCATCGGCGCCTTGGGGACCGGCTTGTTCTGCTCCTCGCAATGGTCGCGGTAATTGAGGCCGACGCACAGGATCTTGCCCGGGCGTTCCACGGGAGGGAGGTACGTGACCTGTGCGGCGGGAATGAGGAATGGGAGCCCATCGGGGGCATTGCCCAACACCGACGCCGGTTCTTCCGCGATGCGGCGCAGCAACTCGCGCGCGACCTTCTCGCTGTGGGGCCAACCCGCCAGCCACGCATCCATCGACTCCACGTGCTCGCGCTGCGCCGGGCGCAGCTTCAGTGCCAACGCGGCCTCGGGCAGACGCAGGATCTTGTCGCGCACTTCGACGCCGAAGACAGGCAGTTCGATTTTGGGGTGGATAATGCGGCACAGGCGCATGGGAGGAGTCCAGAGGGAGGATTCGCATCGAGCTTTCACTTCAATCGGCCCAACGAAGAACGAAAAACGTGGAACTCGGAACGCGCCCTCAAACACGCCTTTCCTCGCTCTTGATGAAGCCGAGGAACTCGAGGTAGGTCTGGGTGGCGAGGGCCTTTTCGGTCATTCCCCCGACCTTGAAGGTCTTGGCGATGTCGGCGACGATGTCGAGTTGCGCCTGGAAGTTCTCGCGCGGCGTCAGGATCATGAAGATCAACTGGGCGGGCGCGCCGTCGGGGGAGTCGAAATCGATCCCGTCGCGCGAGATGCCCATGGCGATGACCGGCGCCGTGAGCCCCTCTGGCCGGCCGTGGGGAATGGCGATGCCGTTGCCAATGCCCGTGGCGACGAGTTGCTCGCGCTGCCACACGAGGTCATGAATCGCATCGGCGGATAGTCCCGCGATGGGGGCGATGGCGTTGGCAAGCTCGCGGATGGCGGCTTCGCTGTCGCGCGCCTTCAGGCCGGGGACAAAGGCCTTGGGCGTGAGATAGTTCAGGAATCGCGGCGCCTTGCCCGTCTTGAGCAGTTTCTGGATCATCGTTCCGGCGCCCAGCGACGTGACGAACGCCATGATGACAAGGGCGACGAACATGCGCTCGCCAATCAGGCCGGCTTCGAGGGCCAGCAAGGCGAGGATGATCTCCATGGCACCGCGGGCATTCATGCCGACGCCGACGGCCATGGATTCCCGCCAGGAGAAGCCCACCCAGCGACTCGCCAGCCCCGCCCCGGCGAGCTTCCCGATGCAGGCGATGACCAATATCGCGACGACGAGAAACAGATCGAAGTTCCGGGCGAAATCTACCCGCAGGCCGATGGAGGCGAAAAAAAGCGGCGCAAAGACAAAGGCGATGAAGTGATCGAGAATGAACCGGGTGCGCTCGCGCAGATGGCGCGAGTCCCCGAGAGCCACGCCGAACAGAAAAGCCCCGAAAATCGAATGCACGCCGATCCATTCGGTGAAGGCGCTGCACAGCAAGGCGCCCACGATGGCGAAGCCAAGCACGCCTCCCGGCCACGATGTGTAGGCCTGGACCACCGGCAGGGCACGATCGATGAGGAGGCGTCC